>JAHEZG010000128.1 GCA_023251195.1 Chitinophagaceae bacterium
CTTTATCCGATTATGATAGTTGACGATGGCTCTGTATTTATTCCAAATGCATTTACTCCGAATGGCGATGGAATGAATGATGTGTTCAATATTTTCGGAACTGGTATTCAGAATTTTACTTTGACCATTTATGACCGGATAGGAGAGATGGTTTATCAGGGGAACGAAGCGTCAAGAGGTTGGGATGCAACTTTCAAAGGACAACCGGTAAATGTTGGTGTTTTTGTTTATGTAGTTGATATTACTTACGACGATGGAACAAAAGCCAATAAGAAAGGAGATGTAACTGTAGTTAGATAGTTCAGGAAAAATAAATATTAAAAATGAAAGTTGAAAAAATGGAATAGTTAAAAATTGATTGGTGTTGAATAAACAAAAGAGCCTGAATCCGACTGCTACCCCGGATATCAGGCTCTTTAAAATTTTGACGACTAAATTATTTTTTTATTCCTGCTGGGTCTTCCTTTGGTTTATCATCACTGTTTCCATAAGCCTTAATTATTTGTTTTACCAGTCTATGACGAACCACATCGCTTTCATTTAAAAATATAACTCCAATGCCTTCAATGTTTTGGAGAATGTCAAGTGCTTTAAACAAACCGCTTCGCTGGTACTTTGGTAAATCAATTTGTGTTAAATCGCCGGTAATAATTGCTTTGGCACTGGGACCAATTCGGGTCAATAACATTTTTATTTGTGAATCGGTAGTGTTTTGTGCTTCATCTAATAATATGTAGGCATTGTCTAAAGTGCGACCACGCATAAAGGCGAGCGGAGCAATTTCAATGGTCCGGTTCGCTATGTAATAATTTAATTTATCGGGCGGAATCATATCATCAAGCGCATCATAAAGCGGTCGTAAATACGGATCAATTTTTTCTTTTAAATCGCCCGGCAAAAAACCAAGGCTCTCACCGGCTTCAACTGCCGGACGCGTTAAAATAATTTTTTTTATTTGTTTATTTTTTAATGCCCGAACTGCGAGTGCCACAGCAGTATAAGTTTTTCCGGTGCCGGCCGGACCAATGGCGAAAATGATATCATTTTCTTCCGACATAGTAACCATTTTTTTCTGATTGGCGGTGCGGGCTTTTACGGTTAACCCATTTGTTCCGTAAACAATTACATCTTCGGCAAACTTAAATGCATCCAATTCAGAAGGGTTTGAATCACTCAGTAAATCTTCGGTTGTTTTGTCGCTGATGCGACCATACTTCTCTACAAATTGAATCATCATTTTTACTTTATCGTCAAGCGAAGTCAGATCTTCATTGGTGCCTTCAGCTTTTAACAGACTGCCACGCGAAACGATTTTTAATTTCGGAAATGCTCGTTTTAATAACTGGAGTCGTGAGTTGTTAATGCCTAAAAATTCTACCGGGTCTATAGCGTCGAGTGTAATTGTAAGTTCTGTCAAAATTTTTTTTCGTTTAGATTTCAAAGATAAGTTCAGTAAAAAAAACACTTTTTTATTTTATCCACTTTTATTCGTCGTAAAACACAAACGCAAATTCAGATTTCATTGTTGTTCTTTGTCAACAATTTTTATTTTCATTAAATGAAGCTGATTACTCTTACCACTGACTTGGGCAATAAAGATTATTATGCGGCAGTATTAAAGGGTGAACTTTTAAAAGCAATAGCTGATGTTTACATCGTAGATATCACACATGAAATTGACCCCTTCAGTTATTCGCAAGCAGCCTTTGTGTTGGTAAATTCATATCCGCATTTTCCGGATGGAACTATTCATTTGGCAGGAGTGGATACGAGCAGATATAACGGCATGAACCATTTAATTTTTGAGCACAACAGGCATTTTTTTATTGGACCCGATAATGGATTATTTGCCTTGATGTTTGAAAATAATTTGCCAAAACAGATTTATAAACTAAAAGACACGATGGCCCCCAATACATTGCCTGTTGCCGGGTTGTATGTGCAGGCAGCCAAAGCAATTGCCGAAGGAAAATCAATGGAAGATATAGGTATGCAGGTTTTATCAATTAATCCGGCAGCTTCTTTCAGGCCTATTATTAATCACAATTATATCAAGGGACAAGTGGTGCACATTGACCGGTTTGAAAATGTGATACTGAATGTTCGCAAAGATGAATTTGAAAGTACAAGGAAAAACAGAAAATTCATTGTCACATTCAGAAGAAATAATGACATTGATAAACTGGAAGAAAATTACAGCACCATTCATGATGGCGATATCTCTTGCATTGTAAATTCGGCCGGATACATAGAGTTGTTTATGAAACACGGTGCGATGGCTAGTTTGCTCGGATTGAAATTGAATGACAGTGTGCAAATAGAATTTAAATAAAAAAGGAAATTTGTAATTTGAATAATAAATGATAGTAAGAATAGTTAAAATGGAATTCAGACCTGAATGTGTGCATGAGTTTCGTGCGTTGTTCAGTCGTATTAAGGATAATATTTCAGGCTTCGAAGGATGCATGCACCTGGAATTATTGAGCGAAGCAGGATCAAGTGATGTGCTTTTTACTTATAGCATTTGGCGCGATGAGCAGGCCTTGAATAAGTATCGGTTCTCCGAATTATTCAGAACAACCTGGACAGAAATCCGCATGTATTTTTCTTCTCCTGCTGAGGCATGGAGCCTCGAATCATTAGAGCGTGTAAAAACTTATGAGCGGGTCAAAAACTATTAAAGGGAAATTTCAACGGGTTTATATTGATGCGGAATTTAAATCGCTGAAACACTTTTTCAGAAAGGCTGATTATTCATCGATCATAATACTTACTGATTCGAACACCGAACGACTTTGTTTACCCGATTTTATTTCAGTTTGTAAACTGAAAAATTATTTATCGGTGTCCATTCCTCCGGGAGAGCAAAGTAAATGTTTAGCTACCGCTGAAAAATTGTGGGAACAAATGATGCCAATAGCCGACCGGAATTCGGTTTTAGTAAACTTAGGGGGAGGAATGATAACCGACATCGGAGGATTTGTGGCATCGGTATTTAAAAGAGGAATAGATTTTATTCATGTTCCTACTACTTTGCTGTCAATGGTTGATGCTTCCATTGGAGGAAAAACAGCGGTTGATTTTGCCAATCATAAAAATCAATTGGGAACATTTGCACAACCAAAAGCAGTATTTATTTCTGATGGATGGTTAAATACTTTGCCTGCCGAACAACTCCTGAGCGCAAAAGCTGAAATGGCAAAGCAGGCAATGCTTGCAGGAACAAAAGAATGGCAAAAATTTATTTTAAATTTTGATAATGAACATAACATAAGTGATCAGATTTGTCAGGCAGTTGAATTTAAAATTAAAATTGCCGACAAGGATTTAGTAGAAAAATCAGTTCGCAAGCAACTCAATTTCGGTCACACGATTGGTCATGCACTTGAGAGTTTTTGTCTGCAAAAAAGTAAACCTGTTCCGCACGGTTTTGCCATAGCTGCCGGTATGATTTGTGAATTGAATTTATCTGAAAATTATTATGGACTGAAAGCCAATCCATTTGGAGAGCAATTGGAATTTCTGAACGAAAAATTTCCGAAAATTAATTTCAATGAAAAGGAAATTGATGAAATAACTTCATTCATTGCAAATGATAAAAAAAATAATCACGGAAAAATTAAACCTGTTTTGATAAAGCGGATCGGGAAACCAGAATGGGACGCAGAGGTGAAAATTGAAATGATTGCTGATAGTTTAAAAAAGTATATTGATGCGTATGCAAAATGAGTATTGTTATAATACAACTAAACAGTTCATTTAATATAAATGTGAATTAATGCCGTTTATTCTTAAGCACATTGCATCTCCCGTTGTTAAGGAAATAAACCTTCCGGCATCAAAAAGCATCAGCAACCGATTGTTGATTGTTCATGCTTTATGCGAGCGAAAATTTAAGATTGAAAATTTATCAAAAGCCAACGACACAAAAATTTTAAAGCAAGCTCTTCAATTAAAAAATAAAGTAATCGATGCAGGTGAAGGTGGAACCACACTTCGCTTTCTTTTAGCATTTCTTTCTTGCAAGGATGGAGAGTGGAAACTTTCAGGCAGCAGGCGATTAATGGAGCGGCCAATAAAACCATTGGTTGATGCATTAACAAAATTGGGAGGAGAAATTAAGTGGAAGAAAACGCATTGGTTGATTAAAGGAAAATCTTTAGCAGGAGGGAAGTTGACCATTAATTCAAGTGTCAGCTCACAATTTATTTCTGCATTGTTGTTAGTTGCTCCAACTTTTAAAACCGGATTGCAATTAACACTGAAAGGAAAAGTGGTGAGCAGTTCGTACATTGATATGACTATAAATTTGATGAGGGAATGTGGAATTAATGTATCGGTTAAAGAAAAAACTATTTCGGTTTCTCCCGGAAAATATCATTCAAAAAATTTTTCTGTTGAAGCGGACTGGAGTGCAGCTTCTTATTTCTATGAACTTGCCGCATTGAATTCCGGAAGCAAAATATTTTTAAAAGGGTTGACAGATGATTCACTGCAAGGCGACAGAGTGGTTGCAGAAATGTTCGAAGTGTTCGGAGTTAAAAGCTCATTTAATAATAACGGAGTATTGATTTCGAGTGAAGGATTAGCAGCAACAACACAGAAACGAAGTGCCCACAAACTGATTTTCGATATTAAAGATTGTCCGGATTTATTTCCGGCGTTGGTTGTTACCTGCGCAGCTGAAAAAATTAATGCAACATTTAAAAACACTTCGCACCTCAATTCAAAGGAAAGTGAACGAGCAAATGTTTTTGCAATTTTACTTCAATCATTGAATTGCAAAGTGAAACAAACAAAAAACACTTTTTCAATAACAAGCATTGGGTTCAAATCCGAAACTCAAAATCTGAAACTCAATACATATAAAGACCATCGCATTGCCTTGAGTTTTGCTCCGCTTGCTTCCTTGTTTTCGTCCATAACTTTTGATAACGAAAAAGTGGTGAACAAATCTTTCCCTGATTTCTGGAAAGTGCTTGAAAAATAGTTATCTTAATAAAGTTAAATTTCCTTTCCGTTCAATAATTTTATTATCAGCCAAAGTTGCTTTTACATAGTAGGCATATACACCAATACTGCAATTCATTTCATTATAGGTACCATCCCAACCCTTGGCAGGATGATCAGTTTCAAAAACTAATTCACCCCATCGGTCATAAATCTGCATGTTAAATTGCAGGATAACAGTTTGAATCACTTTGAATTCATCATTGATGTTATCACCATTTGGTGAGAACGCGTTGGGTATAAACAATTCGCAGTTCAGATCAATATTCATTGTATCAGTTGATGAGCAATATCCATTGGTCACTACTGCCCATATAGTTGCAGGAAATTCTTTTACATAAACCGGATTTGTTGATTCGCCTGTTGACCAAATAATGTTCTGAGAGAAAGTGTATGCGGTTATTTCCAACGGATCTAATCCGCAATAGGAAATATCATCAGGCAGTACAACATAGGGCTTTGGCATAACAGCAATGTGAACTGAATCAAGGCTAACACAACCTTGATAGGTTTGTTGTAACCAATAAATTCCGCTATCCATAACAGAAATAAACGGGGTGGTTTGACCGGTTGACCATAAGTTTTGCTGTCCGCTAAGTACCGATGTAATAGTAGTCACATCACCTTTGCACATAATTAAATCAGGACCGATGTCAACAAATTGTGGATCAAAAAATGTAACATTTACCAGATCGGTTCCGGTGCAATAGCCATCGTTAAGTACTACTGAATATGAATTTGAATTTGTAACCGAAATGTTTTGTGTTATTTCACCGGTGCTCCATAAGTAATTATATCCGGATGGTGCAGTGATTATGTAAGTGGCACCGTTACATAATAAAGTATCATTACCAAGTGAGAATACCGGGGGCACATTGAAACTGATTTGGATATTATCATTTCCAACACAGGTCCCGTTAGTGACAGTAACTGAATAATTCCCGGTGCTTTGCACAGAAATTATATTGGTTGTTTCACCTCCAGACCAGATATAAGAGTAAGAGGAAGGCCCTGCATTTAAATCAACTGTACTTCCGGTGCAAAGTGTTGAATCATTACCCAGGTTAACAGTTATAAATGGAACTGAAGTTATTGTTATTGCATCTGTAGCTGAACAACCAAACGAAGTTGTTACACTCACTGAATAGGTTCCGCTTTGCACTACATTAATAGTTTGCGATAGATCAGTAGTACTCCATAAAAAATTATATCCGGGATTGCCGGCATCCAAAGTCATTGAAAAATTTCCGCAGATAGTCGTGTCGTTTCCTAAATTAATGACCGGAACCGGATGAACATAAACTGTTAACGAATCGGTTGCTGTGTCGCCGTGTGCTACATAAGTAGTGGTGATTAAGGGTGTAACATTCAAAATAGAATCCTGATCAATGCTCACTCCGGGGTTTGTTAAACTTTCCCACCAGCATGCAGTGGTATTGAAAGCAGTGAGTGTTGTTGATTCGCCTTCGCATACTGATGTATCGCCGCTGATTGAAAAAACCTGAGTGAGTGGAATAACTTCAACCATATCAATAAAATAATAAGCACCTGTTCCTCCACCGGCAAATTGCTGACCGGTTGTGGCTGCATCGTTAAAAAAATTTCCGAAACAAACCTGATCATCCGGATTAGTTGCAGTAAAGGTGAAAGATTGTTGCTGCCATGTTGCTGAAAAAAATATTCCGGGAATTTCATATTCCGGTGTTCCGCCAACCGGTTCATGATCTATTTGCGGAATGGTGCCAACAGAAAACTGAACTCCAAAATGATCGCAACCACCACCGTTATAATAATTGCTGCTTCCGTTAGTAATGTAAAATGTGCATTGATATTGATTGCCCGGAATTAAAGGTGTGCTTAAAGGCACTGAAACATATTCGCGAAAGTCAGGAGTGCTTAATGCGTACCAGGCTACCAGCCCAAAGCAAGCATTTCCGTTATAAGCATTCAAAGTTCCGAAAGTTGTGTTTGGTAATTGAACTCCTGCGCCACCTGATGTGTGCAGGTAATCAGGACTTGCATAAGGCCACGCAAAAAATGGCCAGTTGTTCAGATTGGAAATTCCAACACATGCACTCCATTGACCGTAACTTGAAGGGAGCACATTGTAATTTTCAAAGTCGCCATTGATTGAAATATTCTGTGCTTGCGAATAATTATAAAATCCCATTGAAAGGGAAATCAAGAAGATTAAAAGGACAGATTTTATTTTCACATTAATTTGTTGCGCTAAAATTATTTATAAAAAATGGATTTCAAATTATGATTTATATCAATGGTAGTTGCTTTCTTACATTCTTAAATCTTAGCGACTATATAAATAAATACAATTCAATCAGTAATTGGCAGAGAAGTTTTACCGCCTTTGGTGTTTTAAATTATTTTTGGCCGAATTAAAAATTTCATGAAATCTAAAATCCTCATTACCGGTGGTGCCGGATTTGTCGGAAGTTCGCTGGCAATCGCTTTTCGTGAAAAATATCCTGAGTATGAAATTATTTGTTTTGATAATTTAAGAAGAAAGGGAAGTGAATTGAACCTCAGCAGATTTATAGCAGCCGGAATTAAATTTGTTCATGGCGATATTCGAAACAAAGAAGATTTTCAATCGGTTGGTGGGGTTGATATAGTTATTGAATGTTCCGCAGAACCATCTGTACTCGCTGGCATAAATTCAACAGTTGATTATTTATTAAACACCAATCTGGTTGGCACTATTCATTGTCTGGAGTTTGCAAAAAATAATAAAGCCGCTTTTGTTTTTCTATCCACCAGTCGCGTATATCCTATAGAACCAATAGAACAATTACTTTTTACTGAAGCAGAAGCGCGCTTCGAATTAACAGATATACAGGAACTACCCGGAGTATCATCAAAAGGTATTGCCGAAAATTTTCCCATTGATGGTTACCGTTCTTTTTATGGTGCATCAAAGCTTTCATCGGAATTATTAATTACCGAATACAATCATTTTTATGGAGTAAAGTCGGTCATTAACCGTTGCGGAGTTTTAACAGGTCCTTGGCAAATGGGAAAGGTTGATCAGGGAGTGGTTGTATTATGGCTGGCAAAACATTTCTGGAAAAAGAAATTATCATACATCGGTTACGGAGGTGAAGGCAAGCAAGTGCGCGATATGCTGCATGTAAAAGATTTATTCCGTTTAGTGGATTGGGAAATACACAACCTTGAAAAAGTAAATGGAATGACATTGAATGCCGGTGGTGGCAGGGATGTAAGTGTATCGTTAAAAGAACTGACATTGCTTTGCCAGGAAATTACCGGAAATATAATTCCGATAGATTCGGTTCCTGAAAACCGCCAGGCCGATATCCGGATTTACCTTACCGACAATTCAAAAATTACCAAAATAACCGGATGGAAACCCGCAATTAGTTCAAAGGAGATTCTGGAAGATATTTACTTTTGGCTCCGCGAAAATCAACAAGCACTCGAACCCATACTTTCATGAAAATAGCTTTAGTAACCGGATCAGCAGGATTAATAGGAAGTGAATCAGTAGAATTTTTATCAACCCGGTTCGATAAAATAATCGGAATCGATAACAACCTCCGCCAATATTTTTTTGGCAAGGAAGCATCAACCGAATGGAACGAAAAGCGATTGGAAAATACTTTCGGAAATTACATTCATTACAATGCTGATATCAGGGATACTGCCGCGCTCGAAAAAATATTTAAAGAATATGGAAACGATATTTCTTTAATCATTCACACAGCAGCACAACCAAGTCACGACTGGGCTGCCAAAGAACCATTCACTGATTTTACTGTAAATGCCAATGGAACTTTAAACATGCTGGAGATGACCAGGCTTCACTGCCCGAAAGCTGTTTTCATTTTTACATCTACCAATAAAGTATATGGCGATAACCCGAATTTTCTTCCGCTCATTGAAACTGAAACCCGGTGGGAGATTGATCAATCACATCCATATTTCAAGGAAGGTATTGATGAACAAATGAGTATCGATCATACCAAGCACTCTTTGTTTGGCGCATCAAAAGTTGCAGCCGACATTCTGGTGCAGGAATACGGAAGGTATTTTGAAATGAATACCGGTGTTTTTCGTGGTGGCTGTTTAACCGGACCCAACCACAGCGGAACACAGTTGCATGGTTTCCTTGCTTACCTGATGAAGTGCGCAATTACCGGAAGCCATTACACCATCTTTGGTTACAAAGGAAAACAGGTACGCGATAACATTCACAGCTTTGATTTGGTAAATATGTTCTGGCATTATTATCAGAATCCGAAACAGGGCGAAGCTTACAATGCAGGTGGCGGCCGTTTTGCCAATTGCTCCATGATGGAAGCCATAAAAATCTGCGAAGAAATTTCAGGTAATAAAATAAATATTACTTACTCCGATACCAACCGAATCGGCGATCACATCTGGTACATCAGTGATGTTTCAAAATTTAAAAAGCATTATCCTGAATGGAACTGGAAATACAATTTGGATGATACGCTGGCGCAGATTTATTCGTCAATTAAACAGCGCGTGTGAAAAAAATTGCCGCGTTAAAAAGCAATTTTCTGTTGCTGATTGACAGGCCGTCTGATGTTTTTTTTATTTTGTTCAGTTATTTAATAACTGCATTCTTCTACTTCCCTAAGTTGTTATTTATAAATAGTAATTCATTGTCCAGTCAGTTTATTAACCGGCAGATTAATGAAATTTTTTTTTACCGCGATGCACTTATTTATCCCGATAAAATGCACGAGGCAAAAAGTACTTTCCGCATTGCGGTTCCATTAATTGGTAAACTGCTGCACCTGACTGCAACCGGATTAATTTATTTTCAGTTTGTTATTTATTTTTTATTTCTGTTTGTCTTGTATCAGGTTTTAAAAAACACGGTGCAATCAAAAACCGAAACAAGGCTGTTGTTGCTTGCCTTCTGTTTTA
>JAHEZG010000428.1 GCA_023251195.1 Chitinophagaceae bacterium
GAAGTTGCTAAAGCAACAGTTTCTTCTATATTTGCCACCCCAAATTTTTGGCTGCTAATGTCATCTGAAATCGAATCAAAAGTTAAGATTTTCGCCGGTACTGCATCGGAATACCTTGCAAAAGAAATTGCAATGGAATATGGTGTTGATTTAGGTCAGGCGAAATTGTATCGTTTCAATGACGGTGAAATGCAGCCGGTTATTAACGAAAGTATTCGTGGCGATTATGTTTTTGTGGTGCAAAGCACATTTGCTCCTGCTGATAATTTAATGGAATTGTTGCTTACGATGGATTCTGCCCGCAGGGCCTCAGCAGAATATATTACTGCTGTTATTCCTTATTTTGGTTATGCCCGTCAGGACAGAAAAGATAAACCGCGTGTTTCTATTGCAAGTAAAATGGTCGCAAATTTATTAACCGCCGCCGGCGCTGATAGAGTGATGACCATGGATTTACATGCTCCTCAGATTCAGGGATTTTTTGATATTCCGGTTGACCATTTAGAAAGCAACACCATCTTCATTCCCTATTTAAAAGAACTGGCTTTAGAAGACATGACTTTCGCATCACCTGATGTTGGAAGTACTAATCGTGCTCGAATTCTTGCCCAGCATTTTGAAAAAGAAATGGTAATCGTTGACAAGCACCGAAAGCGTCCGGGAGAAATTGCCGGTATGACTTTGATAGGTGATGTAAAAGGAAGAAATGTGATTTTGGTTGATGATATTATTGATACTGCAACCACACTTTGCAATGCTGCTGCTTTATTAATTGACAAAGGAGCAAAGAGTGTTCGCGCCATGTGCACTCATCCTGTTCTTTCCGGAAACGCAATTGAAAAAATAGATAATTCAAAACTTACTGAATTGGTAGTTTGTAATACCATTCCGCTTCGTAAGTTATCTCCAAAAATAAAAGTACTTTCAGTAGCTCCGTTATTTGCTTCAGCAATACGGAACATGCACGAGCACAAATCAATCAGTTCATTATTCATCAACTAAGTAAATTCAATTAACAATGAAAGCAATAGTTATCGAAGGAACACTTCGCGCAAATTCAGGAAAAAAATTATCAAACGATTTACGCAAGAACGAAGAAGTTCCATGTAATATCAATGGTGTTGAAAATTTCAGTTTCTCTGCTCCTGTAAAATCATTTAAACATTTGGTTTACACGCCTGATTTTAAAACTGCAACTATTAAGTTGGGTGATAAAGAAGTGAATTGCGTGATTCAGGAATTGCAGTTTCATCCGGTAACTGATGAGCTCGTTCACATTGATTTTCTGGAATTGGTTCCGGGTAAAAAATTGATTGTTGAAATTCCATTGCAATTAAATGGAACTCCGAAAGGAGCAAAAGACGGAGGAAAAATTACTCAGCGTATTAAAAAACTAAGAGTAAAAACCACTCCTGAAAAATTAGTTGGAAGAATTCAAATTGATATTGAAAATATTGAACTGGGAAAATCAATACGCGTGATTGATTTGAAATTGGATGGAATGGAAATTTTAAATCCACCTCAATTTCCGGTTGTTTCTGTTTTAATTCCTCGTGCAATTAAAGAAGAAACACCAACTGCTGCTGCACCTGTTGCCGCTGCTGCTGCACCTGCTGCAGGCGCTGCTGCTCCGGCCGCGGCCGCTGCTAAACCTGCTGCAAAAAAGAAATAATAATTAAGTGAATTACCTGATAGCAGGTCTCGGAAATATTGGTGACGAATACACCAACACCAGGCATAACATCGGATTTAAAATTACAGAAGCACTTGCTGAAGAAGCAGGTGCTTCTTTTATTTTAGAGAGGTTGGCTTTTCATTCATCGTATAAATGGAAAGGAAAATCAATTCACATAATCAAGCCAACGACTTACATGAATGCAAGCGGAAAAGCAATTCGTTACTGGATGAATGAATTGAATATTCCTGTTGAGCGATTGATTGTTGCGCTTGATGATTTAGCCATTCCATTCGGACAAATAAGATTGCGCAGCAAGGGAAGCGATGGCGGACACAATGGATTAACAAGTGTGCAACAAAACTTAAACACTACTATATATCCGCGATTGCGATTCGGAATCGGAAATGAATTCCGGAAAGGTTCGCAGGTAAATTATGTTTTGGGAGAATGGAGCGCGGACGAGAAAAAAATTCTTGCAGAACGAATTAAAGAATCTGCTGAAGCCATAAAAAGTATTATCAGTATCGGGCTTGAGCGATCAATGAATATTTACAACACACAGAAGTAGATTTTGGATTTGAGATTTTAGAATTAAGATTTGGCTGGCGCGCTCAGATAAATTCAATCAAACTCTTCCTTGCTTCATTGCCACTCTAACAACCTGTGCTCGTGAAGTAACATGCAGCTTTGTATAAATGTTCGCGATGTGTTTGCGCACAGTGTGCGGACTGAGAAATAATTTTTCTGCCGCGAGTTTGTGGTCATAACCATCCACTAACAATTTCAGGATTTCAGTTTCGCGCTCTGATAATTCTCCGCCTTCAATTTTTTCTTTCGCATCAACTTTTCCATCTGTATTAACTTTTCCA
>JAHEZG010000429.1 GCA_023251195.1 Chitinophagaceae bacterium
CCATTTCCACCCATCAACTGAATGAGTCCCGGAATATCCTGCGCCACTGCAAACAAATATTGCCACGCATTTGCTTCGGTGTAATTCGCATTCACTTCAAACGGGTCGAATGGAGAAATCCATTTACCATACTTGCGCGCCGTAAAAAATTTCGCTTCCGGATTCCAGAGATTCTGGTAATAAGAACTGCGCTCATAAAATTTTCGCACTATTGTATCATTCCAATTCATCTGCTCCGCCATTCGCGCAATGCAATAATCATCGTAAGCATATTCCAGTGTTTTGCTCACACTTTCATTTTCTTTGTCACTCGGTATGTATCCTTTCGCCTGATAATATCCTAGACCGCTGCGGGTATCAATCGCACTCTTAATCATAGCGCGCAATGCAAGTGTGGTGTCAAAATCTTTTATGCCCTTCATAAATGCATCGGCAATCACGGGAATGGAATGATAGCCAATCATGCAATCAGTTTCGTTGCTGCACAATTCCCACACAGGCAAGCGACCGCTCTCATTAAATTTATTGAGCAGCGAGCGGATGAAATCTGCATCGCGCTTCGGGTCAATGATGGTCATGAGCGGATGCAGTGCACGGTAAGTATCCCACAGCGAAAAAATGTGATACTGATGATGACCGGGTGTAACAGTGTGAATGCTGTCATCCATTCCTCTGTATCTGCCATCCACATCATCTTCGAGCGAAGGATGAATCATGCAGTGATAAAGCGAAGTGTAAAAAATGCTCCGCTGTTCTTCTGTGCCGCCCTTCACTTCAATTTTTGAAAGTGCGCGCTGCCATTTTGCTTTTGCTGAATCTTTTACTGCTTCGAAATTCCAATCAGGAATTTCTGCTTCGAGATTCGCTAATGCATTATCAGCAGACACAAATGAAATTCCGGTTTTAACTTCTAACTCATTTCCGGATTTATTATCAAATCCAATAATCATCTTTTTAAATTCTGATAAAACTTTATCACTTAAAAGCCCCTCTTCATGTAATGCTTTAACCGAATCATTTGTGAATACGGTTGTGATTGAAGAAATCGATTTTGAAAATCTTGCAGCAAAAAATATTTTTTGATTGGAAGCCCAACCATTTGAAAACCTGTATCCGACAAGTGTGGTGTCATCCATTTGAATATACCAGCTCTCGATAGCGATGTCGTTAATTCCATGCTTTAAGTCAACCAGAATATTTTGTGGTTTGTCATTTATAAAAACATAATTGTGATAACCACATCTTTCAGTTGCAGTGAGTTCAACTTTAATTCCATCATTCAACTCAACAGAATAAAATCCTGCTGAAGCATTTTCATTTTTATGACTGAACCCAACTTCATAAATTGAATCTTCTTTGAATGAAATCCAGTTTTCTTTTTGCGATGGCATAAATAGTATGTCTCCCAAATCACCACAACCGGTTCCGCTCAGATGTGTGTGACTGAAACCCTGAATGGTAGAATCATCAGAATGATAACCGCTGCAATGTTCCCACCCCGTTGTTTTTGTATCGGGTGAGAGTTGCACCATTCCAAACGGAACACACGCTCCGGGAAATGTGTGTCCGGTTCCAGCCGTGCCGATGAACGGATCAACAGATTCAACGGGAGATTTTTCTTGATGCGAGCATGAGCAGAAAATTGAAAGGTGAAAAGCGAAAATGGAAAGAATGAGTATTGGTTTCATGTTTCGAATGTGTTAAAATTTTTCCAAAGTTTAAAACTTTGGAAAAGTTGTATTTGCGAACGAACAAAAAAGTTGTTGGTGAAAACACCAACAACCGCGTTAAATATTATTTTGCGCAAAACATTTTTACTTATGAAATTCAAATTGATTTTATTTTTTCTGATAATTATTTCAATAAAAAATAATGCACAAATAATTTCAGTAAACTATTCCCCTGTACTAGAAGGCATTGATCAGAAGTATGGTCGTGTGATATGGCTAAGTAACGGACAGAATATAAATTACATCAGCAGTCAGGGATTAAGTATTAAACAAGCAACAACGGTTTCACAACTGAAAAGCGATATGACCATCGGAAATAAAACTGCTTTCGGATTATCGGGAATAAATGACGCCGGGTTTTCACGGTTACGGAACATTAAAAATGTTGTCACAGGTTTTGATGCTTACGCCTCAATAAAAACCGGAAGCGGAGATGATGTTGTTTTAAAAAGTATTCACATGGATAATACCGGAGTTATTGATAAGCAAGGCGACGATATTGGTACATATCCTTCAGCTGCTTTGTGTGCCACGGCAAAAACAACTGTTAGTCCCGATGGAAATTACACGCTCTATTACAACAAGCCAGGATTTTTAAACAGCGATTTTGGATTTATCGTAATAGAAGGTGCTGATCATGAAGTAAGGAATTTCTCAATGGCTACCGGATATCCATACAGTAGCTACAGTTTGATCAATGCCTTAATTGATAATGCAGGAAATATTTTGGTGCTGTCAACAATTAAAGAATCACCAACCACTTATGTTTATCAATTAAAATTATTCGCGGGGGACGATAATAAGGG
>JAHEZG010000129.1 GCA_023251195.1 Chitinophagaceae bacterium
AATTAGTGCCCCGATAGTTTATGAAAGTAAAAATTATAACTCAGTTGCGAAGCAGCCGACATATGGTTTTTATTTTAATCTGCTTTTTTCTGTAAACCTGATTTTAAATTTTGATTTGAATTTTTCAGAAGGAGAAATTAACTAATCTTTTATCAAGCCAAAGTCTTTGGCAATATAATAAGTACTGAAAAAATTTTTATCAACTGCAAACAATCCTGTTTCTCCCCCCTGATTTTTTTCATTTCCGGGATCAACTGGTATTGAATGCCCCATATCATCGAATGAATAAAAGAGGATGACTTCATTTTTCATTTTATCTATCCATGAAAATCTTTTTATATCAGCATGGTTTTTAAACGAATCAATTTCCAATGAAGGAACAGTATCAATGTCCATCACATTCGTCCATTGTTTTATTAATTCATATGCGTTTTTATAATTCACAACAAAGTCTTTTTCACCATGAATAATTATTAATCGTGGATAATTTCCTTTGTAATCTGGATTCTGATTCCTGACTAATGATCCCAATTCTTCAGGTGATTTTGCAGCAGGGTGGTTCATCATGCTCATTCCTTCCAATGGATTTGCTGCCGCCATAAACGGGCCGCCTGCAAGTGATGCACCGGCATTAAACAAAGCAGGATAATCAGAAAGCATAGCAATAGTCATGGCCCCACCGGCTGATAATCCATAGATAAAAATTTGCGTGGTATCAATTAAATAATTTTTAACGGCATAAGAAATCATTTCACGAATTGATAAAACTTCACCTTTATCTTTTGAAACATCGTTTTCATTGAACCAATTAAAACACTCAGCTGTGTTATTGAAAAATAATTGCTGCGGATACAAAACATAAAACCCAAATTCATCTGCCAGCTTATTCCATCCCGATTGCCTGGCCGCTATTTCTGCTGTTTGCGAACAACCATGGAGTACAATTACCAATGGTTTCTTATCGTTTTTTTTCAATGAATCATTTGGCGAATGAAAAAATAATTTCAAATTTCCGGGGTTCTCTCCGAAATTATTTATTTCTGTTATTGTAGTTTGACCGGAAGCATTTGCATAAAATGAAACGCTTATAAATAAAATCCGAAATAAATTATTAAAAGAAAACATTCAGTATTTCTATTTAAAACAAAAGGCAACTCATTTTCATGAATTGCCTTTTGTAACATTAAAATTATTTTAATTACACATCAGATTTTTCTGATTTCTTTAATTTCTTCACGGTGATTTTTAATTTCTCTTTATCCTTAACATCACAATCAACCATCACCAGATCTCCTGCTTTAATTTGCGAATTCAATATTTCTTCGGCAAGCGGATCTTCTAAATATTTTTGAATGGCGCGGTGCAATGGTCTTGCTCCGTATTTTTCATAGTACCCTTTTTCACTTAAGAAATCTTTAGCGGCCTTACTTAATTCCATTGTGAAACCAAGATGCTGAACGCGAGCATACACATCCTTCATCATGATGTCGATAATAACATGAATGTGCTCTTTTGTTAATGAGTTAAACACAATCACATCATCAATGCGATTTAAAAACTCTGGCGCAAATGTGCGCTTCATTGCATTTTCAATCACTGTTTTGCTGTGTGTATCTGCAGAGGCTGCCTTTGCACCGGTAGCGAATCCTATTCCGGTACCGAAGTCTTTCAACTGTCGTGCACCGATGTTTGAAGTCATGATGATCAATGTATTTTTGAAATCAACTTTCCGTCCAAGGCCATCGGTTAATATTCCATCATCCAATACTTGCAATAAAACACTGTAAACATCAGGATGCGCTTTTTCAATTTCATCTAATAAAATTACCGAATAAGGTTTGCGTCGAACTTTTTCAGTTAATTGTCCGCCTTCTTCATAACCTACATATCCCGGAGGGGCACCAATTAACCTTGATACTGAAAATTTCTCCATGTATTCACTCATATCAATGCGAACAAGTGCATCATCAGAATCAAATAAGTAACGGGCTAAAATTTTTGCCAGTTCCGTTTTGCCAACCCCTGTAGGCCCAAGAAAAATAAATGAACCAATTGGTTTTTTGGGATCTTTTAATCCGGCACGATTGCGTTGAATGGCTTTAGTTACTTTAATAATTGCATCGTCTTGTCCGATCACGCTTCCTTTTAATTCATCACTCATTTTGAGTAAGCGTGCTCCTTCACCTTGTGCCACTCTTTTTACAGGTACTCCTGTAATCATAGCAACCACTTCAGCAATGTCATCTTCACTTACCGGATAGCGGGCAACCTTTGTTTCTTCTTCCCAATTCTTTTTTGCGCCTTCTAATTCTTCTTGCAATTTCTTTTCTGAATCACGAAGTCGGGCAGCTTCTTCGTACTTCTGGCTTTTCACAACTTTATTCTTTTCCACTTTCACATCTTCAATTTTCTTTTCAAGATCTAAAAGGCTTTGCGGAACATGAATATTTTTCAAGTGAACTTTCGCACCTACCTCATCCAGTACATCAATTGCTTTATCAGGAAGCAATCGATCAGTAATGTATCGGTTTGACAAATGCACACAAGCTTTAATTGCTTCTTCAGAATAATTTACATTGTGAAACTCTTCGTACTTGCTTTTTATGTTTGTAAGAATAATAACCGCCTCATCAGCTGAAGGTGGCTCAACCAATACTTTTTGGAATCTGCGATCAAGGGCACCATCTTTTTCAATGTATTGACGATATTCATCTAATGTGGAAGCGCCAATGCATTGCAATTCGCCACGGGCTAAAGCAGGTTTAAAAATATTAGATGCATCCAGAGAACCGGTTGCTCCACCTGCACCAACAATGGTATGAATTTCATCTATGAACAAAATAACATCTCGGTTTTTTTCCAACTCATTCATGATGGCTTTCATGCGCTCTTCAAACTGACCGCGATACTTTGTTCCGGCAACCAATGCAGCAAGATCAAGCATCACGATTCTTTTATCATATAAAACACGCGAAACTTTTCGCTGAATAATTTTTAAAGCCAATCCTTCAACAATTGCAGTTTTACCAACTCCAGGTTCTCCAATAAGAATGGGGTTGTTTTTTTTCCGGCGGCTAAGTATTTGCGATACCCTTTCAATTTCATTTTCGCGGCCTACAATTGGGTCAAGATTTCCTTCTTCACCCATCTTTGTAATATCGCGACCAAAATTATCGAGTACCGGGGTGCGTGATTTTGTAGCTCCCTGCTTGCGTGCGGTGCTAGCTGATTTTGATTTTTCTTCGTCTTCAAAACCCTCGTCATCTCCGCTCTCGCCGGGCATTTCATTTTTTATATCCTGTTGTAAAAAATCAAGTTCGTCTTTAAACCGTTCGTATTCTACTTCAAATCGGGTTAACAATTCAGTTGCCACTGAGTCTTTATTTTTCAATATCGATAACATTAAATGTTCAGTGCCGATAGTTTCGCTCTTCATGAGCTTTGCTTCCAAAATGGCAATCTTCAATATTTTTTCAGCCTGTTTTGTCAGTGGCAGATTACTGACATTTAGCGATTGATGACCACCTTTTTCGCGAATGGAGTCTTCAACTGCTTTCCGCAGCATGACGACATCCACATCCATTGACTTTATAACTTTTATCGCTAAACCCTCTCCTTCGCGAATGAGGCCGAGCAATAAATGTTCAGTTCCAATAAAATCGTGACCTAACCTTAACGCTTCTTCGCGGCTGAAGGAAATCACTTCTCTGACTTTCGGTGAAAATTTAGCTTCCATAGTTTACAGTGTTTGACAAATGGCAGTCCAAAAATTTTATAACTAACATCTTGTCGGTGTTTTCAAAGTTGAAATTAATTGCGCTTGTCACAAATCAAAACTAAAACAGTTTAATCAACTCACCATTTTTACACAGACAACTGTTATTTGTTTCTAAAGGTTTCCCACATATGCCAACATTGGCAATAAATTTCATTGCGTTTAAAAATATAAAGCGGTAAACAAATAATATTTCATTCATGTTAATCCCACTATTTTAAGTGTCGGTAAATTCATGTAAGTTTGTGACTCAATAACAACCCACCCAGCATGAAGTTCTCAATAGATAAAAAAGAAAAATATTCTGTTTTCAAATTAGAAGACGAAAAATTGAATTCTGTTTTAGCGCCTTCACTTAAATCAGAAATGATTGTATTAAATGCCGAGGGTGTAAAAAATATAATTTTCGATATGAGTTCCATACGATTTGTTGATTCGTCGGGCCTTAGTTCTATTTTGATTGCTAACCGGCTTTGCAAAGGGGTAAACGGTTCATTGATACTTTGTAAGGTTAATGAAAATGTTTTAAAACTTATTAAAATTTCACAGTTAGACTCCATACTTACTATTATTCCAACACAGCAGGAAGCGAGTGATTTAATTATGATGGAAGAACTGGAGCGTGAGTTGAAGGCTAAAAATTAAAATGCCTTTTGCGGTTTTTATCTTAGGAAACAATTCTGCAATTCCTGCTCATGGCCGGCATCCGACCTCACAGGTAGTACAAATTCATGAACAACAATTTTTAGTTGATTGCGGTGAAGGAACGCAAATGCAATTGGCGAAATATAAAATCCGGAAAAATAAATTCGATCACATTTTTATTTCGCATTTGCACGGAGATCATTATTTTGGATTAATCGGGTTAATTACTTCTTATCATTTATTGCGCCGGGATAAACCACTGCATGTTTATGGCCCGAAAGGATTATTGGAAATAATAAATCTGCAACTTTCGGTTTCAAACACTACACTCTATTATGAATTGATTTTTCATGAGGTGAAAAGTGAATCAGTTAATGTACTATTTGAAACCGATGAATACATAATCAGCTCGTTTCCGGTGAAACACCGCATACTCACACATGGATTTTTGTTTAAAGAAAAAAGAGAATTACGAAAAATTAATCCTGATAAAATTGACCAGTTGAATTTCCCATTTCAGATAATTGCTGAACTTAAAAAGGGAAATGATTGTGAGTGGGAAGGAAAATTATTAAAATCAAATGAGTGGACTTTGCTACCTGCAAAACCGCGCTCTTATGCATTTTGCGCTGATACAATTTATCATGAAGAGTTGAAGAATTTTATAGCCGGTTGCGATATGATTTATCATGAAGCTACTTTTATGGAAGAATCAGCAGAGCGAGCCGTACTTACTTTTCATTCTACCGCCCGGCAAGCGGCAACCATGGGTAAATTGGTAGGTGTAAAGAAATTATTAATCGGTCATTTTTCAGCTAAGTATGAAAACCTGCAACCCTTGCTGAGCGAAGCTAAAGAAATATTTTCGGACACAGAACTGGCAATTGAAGGAACACAGTTTGCCCTATAATTATTCAGTAGTTATAGAATTGAAATTTTCCATTTGATTTATGGATTATTTACAAACAATTTATATTTGAAAAGCAAACTTTGGGTTGCTTTGTTTGAATAATAAAAACCGCTTCGGATAGCCGAAGCGGTTTTTATTTTCAAATGTTTTATTTTAATAAATAAATTTTCTCAATTACCAGATAGAAACTCTTAAGCTATCCTCACGATACATTGCATCTCCGGCTTTAACATTAAATGCAGTAAAGAAATCAGCCATGTTAGTGATTGGCGCAATGCCACGAACCTGAGCAGGAGAGTGGTAATCGGTTCTGAGTCTTGAAATCAACGCATCAGGTCGAATGCTGTTTCTCCAAACACGAGTCCATGAAATAAAGAATCGTTGTTCAGGTGTGTAACCTTCCATCTTAGTAGTATCCTGACCTTCCTTGGTTTTTTTGAAAGCAGCATATGCTATCATGGCACCACCTAAGTCTGCAATGTTTTCTCCCATAGTTAAATCAGGATTCACATGCATTGAGTCGAGCAACACATACAACAAAAACTGATTACCTAATTTTTTTGCTTTTGCATCAAAGTTGGCTTTATCATCGGTACTCCACCACATTTTTAAATTTCCATCACCATCGTATTGGCAACCTTGGTCATCAAAACCGTGTGTGATTTCGTGACAGATAACTGCACCAATTCCACCATAGTTAATAGCATCATCAGCATTCGCATCGAAGAAAGGTGGTTGTAAAATTCCCGCAGGGAAAACGATTTCGTTATTCGCAGGATTGTAATAAGCATTTACTGTTTGCGGACTCATGCCCCACTCAGTGCGGTCAACTGGTTTTCCGATTTTGTTAATCATGTAATTCCATCCCCACTCGTTAGAACGCAATACATTTCCAACATAAGAACTGCGATCAATTGTTAAAGCAGAGTAGTCGCGCCACTTATCAGGGTATCCGATTTTGCGGGTGATTTTATCTAACTTGGTAGTCGCTTTTGTTTTTGTGCTGTCGCTCATCCATGTGTTTGATTTTATGCGCTCACGGAAAGTGGCAATCATATTATCAATCATCTCGTTCATTCGCTTTTTTGCTTCAGGTGTGAATGCTGTTTTTACATATTCTTCACCCAATGCTTCACCCATGTTGCCATCAATGTTATTCAACACACGCTTCCATCTTGGTTGCATTGTTTTGGTTCCGTTCAAAGCTTTTCCATAGAAATTGAAACTCTTCATTGCCAAAGAATCACTGAGGTAGCGAGCATTGGTAATAATTACATTCCAAGCGAGGTAATCTTTCCAAACATCCAATGGAGTTTTTTTCATTTGTGTTTCCACTAACTTAAAAAAATCGGGCTGCCCAACAATAATGGTGTCAACAGTAATTCCCATTTCAGCCATGTGACTTTTCCAATCAACTGACGGATTGAATTTTTGCAAATCAGCAACAGTCATTTTGTGATAAGTTGCATAAGGGTCGCGCATTTCAACCTGGCTCATGCTTGCTCCTGCCAATGAAGTTTCGAAAGCCATAATCTTATCGGCTTTAGTTTTTGCAGTAGCTGCATCATTGCCTCGCTCCATTAAAATAGAACCAATCAACGCTACATATTGCTCACGCAATTCAACACTCTTAGGATCTTTGCGGAAATAGTAATCTTTCTCAGGTAATCCTAACCCACCTTGTGCCACAAACACAGCAATCTTACTGCTGTTCATATCGTCTTGACCGGCATAAACTCCATATAAAGGACCTGAACCATTGCGCATTTCGTGCGCAATCACACTCATCATTCCGGTAATATCTTTTATGCCATCAATCATTGCCAATTCATCTTTCAATGGTTCAATTCCTTGCTTATTCAGGTTAATCGAATCCATTCCAGTAAAATAAAAATCACCAACTTTTTGGCGATTGCTTCCTTTTTCTGCTTTGGTATCTGCAGCAGCTTCGTCTAATATTTTATGTAATATTTCATAGCGCAACTTATCAACCTCATTAAACGAACCCCATCGCGACTCATCGCCCGGAATGGGATTGTTTTTCATCCAGCCGCCATTTACATATTGGTAAAAGTCGGCACCTGGATGAATGGTGGTATCAAAATCAGCGGCGCTTAAAATTGGCTTTGCAGATTCAGTTGGTGTACCTGAATTACAGGCTGAAATGAATAGGGCAATGGCCAGCAAGGGGAGAGTGGCTTTTAAAAATTTTTGCATTGTTGTTTGGTTGTTATTTTTTTTAAGGTTGGCAAATGTAATAGGGAAATTTAATTGGTGAACACCAACTGTTTATCGAAGATTAATGTGTAGTAAATAATGCTTTCAACTCCGTTGCATCATCCACCTTCATTCTTCCGGAAAGAATGAGTCGCAATTGCCGGCGGCGCAATGCACCATCATATAATTTTTGTTCCTGTTCAGTTTGTGGTGTAACACCTTCCACTTCTATAGGCTTATTGTTTTTGTCAATGGCAACGAAGGTGTAGAATGCATCGTGAGTTTTTATTTTAGTGAGTGAAGGCATGCTCTCCGCAAATACTTCGATGTAAACTTCCATGCTTGTTTTAAAAGCGCGAACAACTTTAGCATGAATGGTCACCAAATCAGAAAGCAGAATTGGATTTTGAAACGAGACATTGTCAACCGAAGCTGTAACAACAGTAGCATGCGTGTGTTTTGTAGCTGCAATGGCAGAGCAGATATCCATCCAGTACAACAAACGACCACCGTGCAGATTGCCGAGAATATTAGTGTCGTTAGGGTGTACCAGTTCAGTCATTACAGTTAGAGAATCAAAAGGAGTTTTCATTTGCTGTTTAAATTCTGAGGCGAATGTAGTTCGACTTTAACTTTTCCAAAGTTTAGAACTTTGGAAAAGTTTTATTTGCACTGAAAATTATTTTTGCCGAATGATAATCATAACAGGTGCTGCGGGTTTTATTGGTTCATGCTTGGTTCGTGGCCTGAACGATGCCGGATATTACAACCTTGGATTGGTAGATGATTTTTCTTCTGAACGAAAGAAAGAAAACTATGCAACGAAAAAATTCCTGAATATCATTCAGCGCTCCGAATTTATTGACTGGTTTGATTTGCAACACGACTCCATTGATTTTATTTTTCATCTGGGAGCAAGAACAAACACAGCGGAGTTCAATGTCAGCTTGCTGAACGATTTGAATCTGAATTATTCAAAGGAAATTTTTAAGCGATGCGCAAAGTATCAGATTCCGATTGTGTATGCTTCAAGTGCGGCAACTTATGGAGCAGGAGAATTTGGTTATGATGATGACCACTCAATGATTCCTTTTTTGCAACCATTGAATCCTTATGGAGTTTCGAAAAATGAATTTGATAAATGGGTTCTTGAACAAACTCAATTCGATAGTAAAAGCGCTGTCGGTCTGAGCCCGTCGAAGACTCCACCATTCTGGTGTGGACTGAAATTCTTTAATGTGTATGGTCCGAACGAATATCACAAAGCAAGAATGGCAAGTGTTATTTTTCATGGATACAATCAGATTAAAGAAGAAGGGAAAATAAAACTCTTCCATTCGCATAAAGAAGAATACAAGGATGGAATGCAACTGCGAGATTTTATTTATGTGAAAGATGTGGTGGATGTGTTGCTATATTTTTTCAGCAAACAAAAACACAATGGTATTTACAATCTCGGTACAGGCGAAGCTCGAACCTTCATTGATTTAGCAAACAGCATTTTTATTGCGTTAAACCTGAACCCCGAAATTGAATGGACAGATATTCCAACCGATATTCGTGATAAGTATCAGTACTTCACTGAAGCAAAAATGGAAAAGCTGCGCAGCATTGGTTACACTAAACCATTTACAACTCTGGAAGAAGGAGTGAAAGATTATGTGTTGAATTATTTAGAAGGAAAGAAAATCATGTAACAGAAAAACTAACATCCTTTGGTATTCAGTTCAAGTTTATTCCTGCTTTATTTCTTGCCGGTTTTTCTATTGGCATATTTATTTACACCGGTAAAGTTTAAGAACTACACGATTCTAATTGCAAGCGTTTTGTTTTATGCCTGGGGCGCACCAAAATTTATATTCGTTTTGTTCGCAGTGCTGGTTGCTGATTATTTTCTTGGAAATAAAATTTATGAATCGGAGGGAAGAAAGCGGAAAATATTTCTTGTCATTTCAATTTTTATAAATGTTGGAATGCTTTTATACTTCAAGTACGCAAATTTTTTTGTAGAAAATCTTAATGATGTACTGCATTTGTTCAGCATTGAAAATGTAAGCTGGACGAAAGTGGTTTTACCAATCGGTATTTCCTTTTTCACTTTCCAGGAAATGAGTTACACCATTGATATTTATCGGGGTGAACACAAGCCACTGCAAAGATTTACCGATTACATGTTATTCATTTTTATGTTCTCGCACTTAATAGCAGGACCAATAGTTACCTATCACATTCTTGCTGATGATATTGTTGATCGTCGCAACCAACTCAATAATGATTATCGCTTGCTTGGTTTGTATCGCTTCATCATT
>JAHEZG010000430.1 GCA_023251195.1 Chitinophagaceae bacterium
CGGAGTTTAAAGACCTGGCAGGAATGGGTAAGGAAGAAGTAAAAGGTTTATTAACAGGTGAAATGCTTTCGAAGCTCGAACCCGTTTTATCAAAAGAAAGATTTGCGGCCATTACCATGAAAGTTACTTTTGATTTAAAAGGAAAGAACGAGCAGAAATATGTTTACAACAGTTATAAAAAAGCACTGGATAAAAAAGATGTGGAACAGGCAAAGCGGATTTCGAGATACATTGTTCAGCAGATTGTAGCGAAGAAATACGAAGCACAACCATTTCTTGATATTGAACTTAAACAAGAACCGCCTTATGCAAACCTGAACATAAACAAAATGTTTATTGATACCCGTGTTAATCACGAAGACTCTATTTATCCTCAACTGGTTTCAAAACTGGATGAGATGAATAAAACCATGTCGGGAAATGATTATGTGGCCTGGAACAAAACCATGTCGTTTGTAAAAACCGGAGCCATAGTTCAGAACAAAGAAATTACCACCACTCAGGCAACAGTGAACGGATTGTACAATGGAGTTATTCCGCAAAAGATGAACGATGCATTAAACCTCGAGTGGCAATTTAAGATTATTGAAAAGGTAGATACACTTGACCCCGGTGTTTTAAATCCAACCTTGCAAGCGAGCATGGATCGCATTAAAAAGATTTTTAACCTTGAAGAATCCAATTGGGAAAACTCGTTGAAACTCGCTTACATATTTATCAAGCACAACGATCTGGCTTATTCCATGAAATTGCTGGCTCCTTATGTAACCGACGAAAACCCTGACGAGCAACTTTTATTTACTTACATAAGTGTGGCGGCACATTTCCCCGATCAGGTTTTTTCCCGCAACTTCCGACTTGCAATGGCAAAAGCATCGGTGAAAAATAAAACCCGTTATTGCGAATTGTTTGGAAATCCTAAACTCAGTTTCCAGATTATGGATAACCCGTTAATTAAAAAACAATATTGCGAAACCTGCGGACAATAACTTCTCAACTAATCAAAACTCTAAGTTAATTTTTAAAATCCCTCTGAAATTTTCAGAGGGATTTTTTATTTTACTTAACTACTATTCCCGCCGTTGTTCCCGCCGTTGTTGGTCGCCTGACCAACAACCCCAATTAATTACGACATCACATGAGTAATAAAATCTCATTGCATACGACCATCAAAATAAAATTCGGCTGTTGAAAATTCATATTCCTCAGGAGTATTTGCCAGTTTCCATTTTTCCGTTGTTTGATTAGTATGAATATAATTCAGTTTTTGAAAAATAATTTCCTGCCAAAAAATTTCAATTGCCAATGAATTTCTTTCCCAAATCTGATAAGTTCTGTCTTTTGCATTTACCCTAAATTCTTCCAGATATTCGGGATTTGTATTTTTTAATTCAGTAATAAATTGTTTTGAAATCCATTTCAAAAAATCGCGCTGCACATCTTTCGGAATAAATGGAAAAGGAATGCTGATTATTAAATGAATATGATTAGGCATAATAACGAATGCAAATACTTTTAACAGCCCCTTATTCACCTGATGATTAAGTTCGTTAATAATTATTTGCTTGAATTTATTTTTGATGAGTAAATGCTTCCAGTTCAAAATCGTTGCTATAAAAAAATATTTTCGGTCAGATTCCAAAGTTTATTTTTATAGCCATGAAAATAAGTGATTAAAAGTAATTGGGTGAATGAAATAAAAAAGGGGTTGTTGGTCAGGCGACCAACAACGGCGGGGAGGGAATTTATTTAATTCGGTTCACAGGTCAGTACCACACCTGCTTTTTCAAAATAATAGTTAACAGACCATGAAGAAAATAATTTTCATTCTTGCTTTTGTTTTAACATCAGGATTCGTTTCTGCACAGTATTTCATTCCATTGTTTCAACCCACGATTGATTCAATGGATAGGTGCACATTATTGATGGCTGATACAGTAAATAATCGTCTTCACATTTTCGTAGCAGACAGTAATTTACAAAACTATGATTATGCTTACCGGAACGATTCATTAAGTTTTGTAAATAACAGCACGCGCAATACTTACTACCGGCTTGGATGTTCTACAGAGTCAGGTCTGCTGGCAATAGAAGACGGGAATGAAGATGTAGTAAGAGTGAACAATCTTAATCTCAGCAATTGTATTTACAGTCTTTGCAACGCAACAGTTGAAATAGATGCAATGGTGTCAAGAAACGATACCATTTACTTTGATGATGGTGGAGGGGTTTTTTCTATAGCTCCTTCAGGAATATTAAGCATCATTGGCACCGTAACAGGCGGAGGAGTTAGTGACCTAGAATTTTATAATGGATATTTATATGCAAGCGGAACCTTTACGGATATGAATGGTGATCCTGCCTGCAAGTATATCTGTTATTATGATGGCGCAGTTTGGCATCCGGTTAATCAGAGTGGGATTGATTGGAGTAGTAATCCTGGTATTGGATCATTGTTTAACTTCAATGGAACGCTCTTAACTGGAAATGGATTGAACATTGACTCAATAAACTCAATTGAAAGTAA
>JAHEZG010000130.1 GCA_023251195.1 Chitinophagaceae bacterium
GATTAAAGAGCAATCATCAGCATTTAATTCATACAACATATTGTTTCCTTCGCAAGTGATGAAATCAGTATGATGGTCGGAAGGCCATGCGCCAGTTGGTTTTTCTAAAACTTCAGAATTCATCAAAAAACTTTTGTCACTTGAATAATACATCTGAACAGAATCATCACCTGTAGTAGCAGTAAAGGACATATCGCCATCAGTGCAAAAAGTAATTTCAGCCAACCCTTTCCCCAATGCAATTGTGGTATCAATTGACCAGTCAGAAGTTTTATAAATCACAATATGGCTTTGCGCATCATCGGCTTGACCAACCCATAATTCAGTAGCGTCAGGACTGAAAATGGCATTGCTGACTAATTGCGTTAGTGGAATTTCTTTTATGATTGTTCCATTAACTGCATTAATCAAAAGCACCTTGCATCCTGTTCCGAATGAACTATACCCCGAAGAGGGAAATCCATTACTCATGTCTTTTCCTGTAACAGAAACAGCAAGTGTTTTTTTATCCCGACTTAAATAAATGTGGTATGGAAAAACAGAGTTAGGCAATGAAATTGTTTGCGCAATTTTTCCTGTTTCCAGATTTATCACTGAGATATTATTATCCTTTGCATTCACAACATAAGCTGCCGGGAAATTGACATTTGTGATTCCAACTTTATCATGAGTGCACTCGGAAAAAATAATCCCAATTAAAAAAACTGTTACACCCAATCGGTTTAAATTATTCATGATGAATTTTTTAAAATTGAGTTTCAATTTATTTTGCAAATTTTTTGAGTGCTTACTTTTTCTCCTGATTTAACCGTCAAAAAGTAAACTCCATTACTCCAATCAGAAGTGTTCAACTGAATGTTCTTTTGAGATGAAATTCGCTCGGCAAAAACCTGTTTACCTAATACATCTGTAACACTGATTGTTAAATTTGATGTTGAACTGAATTGAATGTTTAGTATATCAGTTGTTGGATTCGGAAAAACATTAACAGACGCTGAAGAATTTTCTTTATCAATTCCAACATTAATAACACCTGCCCTGATATTATCTACATACAAGTTATTTCCAAAATTACTAATGGAGGTAAACATAAATATCAGATCGCTTTGTCCTGCAAACGAAGAAAGGTCAACTGTATCTGTCCGCCAATGCGAACTTGCTGGTGTGTAAGCAGAAGTTGTGGGTGATGCAGTTAAAAGTGTTGTTCCTGCCTTGTCATAAATCTGAGTCCAGTTATTTCCGCAATCAGTTGACGCAACTATTTGTAATTCGTCATTATCATTTGCGTTGTATTGCGCATAGGCAACATCAAATGTTAAGTAGGTATTTGAAAGTGCCGTACTGAAGTCAATCATTGGAGACATCAAATAATCCTTTTGCCCGGTGATATTCATGGTTCCCGAAAAATTATTCATCTTCATTGAACCAGTTCCTGATCCGAACGAACTTGAATTGGAGCGGCTCATAAAATTATTGGTATTGAAATGAACATAGCTCCAATTTGCAGGAGGGAAAACACTTGTTGAAAAATTTTCGGTGAAGGGTAAACTCTGCACAGAAATAAATGCACGAAACGCTCCGGATAATTTATTATTCAAAGCAATGTCGTCAGCTACTCCGTTTATGGTTACGATAGTCGCATCAATCTGATGACTTCCGTTTGTTACAACACTCAAAGGAAGTGTAACAGGTTGCGAATTTCCAATGGCTAAAGAACCTGTCCAGTTGTAAATTGTTTGTGATCCATTATCAATTGCATATTGAATTTCCATGCTCATAATTGTTGTGCTTCCTGTATTTGAAATATTGATACTTGGTGTAATGGTTCCGTTGCAAACATTAAAAGCTGTTGAATAATACTTGCTGTTAAAATCTGTTACAACAGGTGAAGTAATTGCAGTTACTGCTGCATCTAATGCAGGCGGAGCAACATCCAAACGATAAACTTTATTTTCAGATTTGTTTACGCACCAGATATGACCATCGGGTCCAATCTTCACACCCATCATTCCTGCATGACCTGTAACAATGGTGTCGAGCAGTGTAACAGTTCCGTTAGTATTGTAAACATAAATATCGCCGGTAGTATAATCTGAAACGACCAATCTGCCATTGTAATAATCAATGCCGCATGGTTGCGTGGTTAATGAATCAATGGTTTCAACTGTTGCTCCTAAATAATTATAGTAGCCCGCCAATGGTTCATTTGCAGTGGAAGGCACCGTTAAATTATTTGCGAAAGCACCGCTGTTAATATTCAATCGTTTAATTTTTTTTGTTCCGCCATCAATAAAATACAACCAGCCATTTGCTTTATCAAGCACCATGTGACTTGGTACTTGTGCAACGCGCGAAACTGTTACATCTGAATAGCGCCAGATTTTTCCGGCTGAGTGATCGTCGTAACCGGGGCCGTGATCTTGTACAAAATCATACTTACAAATATTTCCGTTGTAACCATCCATTACCCAGTATGCTTCACCGGCATCGTGTGCAATTCCCATAGAGAAAGGACTTTGATGTAACATATCAATGTGACTTCCCAACGGATAACCATTTGCCCAGTTGTTCTGCCACACTCTTGCAAATATCGCAGTGTCGGCAGTCCATAGTGCCGGCCCCATAAATGTTGTGGCGCTTGAACTTGTACTTTGAATTTCATTGCCATTGGCAAACTGGCCATTGTCGCCGAATGCAATGGCACTTGGATAATAAAAGAAATGATCGGAGTGATCATCATGACGAAACTGACTCGTTTGATCGGGCAATCCTGCATTAAAGAAAATCACCATTGTTCCTCCGTTTGAATCACCATAATTACAAACCCATAACTCATTCGTACCGGGTTTGAAATCAAGGTCGCGAGGTTGACTTAACTGATTGGAACTTGATGCAATTGTTGTAAGTGTAACAGTATTGCCAATGTAGTTATCAATATAATTGATCTGTGCATTTGATAAATTGATACCTGCAAAAAAAAGTATCAAGGTGTAAATTGATTTTTTCATTTTGGTTTTGGTTTTAATTTTTTAAAAGACTGTATTGATCGGAATGAGTTGAGCATAAACATGAAAGCCCGAACAGAAATACTGTCGGGAATGCAAGAAGAAATAAAATCAGATTAAGAAACTCTGAATCAGCGTCCGGATATTTTCTTTCGGAGGTGGCGGATGAAATCCTGTAAATACAAAAGCTAAATCAGGAGATATAACAGGTTGAATAATTTCTTTTGAAAGAACAATTGCAACGAGTGGCTGAAAAATTTTTATATCAATAGTCTTAATAAAATGATACTGACTGATTGTTCCAAAAAAAGCGAGATGGTCTTTCTGGCAATCATCACAATTATCATCATCCTCTTCTTTTTGTCCGTGGTGATTGCAAATTTTTTGGGATGATACCTGTTCGCACTTTTCATCGCAACAAGAATAAAAACCGGTTGCACATAACGCAGAACACGCATACATGTAAAACACGGAGGTCAGTAATAACACCGCAATTCCCTTCGATATGTATTGTGTTTGTTTCAAAATGATTGAACGAAAATAGAAAATAATTTCAAAGTCCGGCTCAATTTGATTTTACACGCAACAGTTTTGCATTAACAGCAACTACCACCGTACTTAAACTCATTAACACTGCTCCTGCGGCTGGACTTAGCATGATGTTCCATTTATATAAAACTCCTGCGGCTAACGGGAGTGCTATTACATTGTAACCTGTTGCCCAGATTAAATTCTGAATCATCTTTTTGTATGTGGCTTTACCAAACAAAATTAAACTTGTGATGTCTTGCGGATTGCTGTTTACTAAAACGATTCCTGCTGTTTCGGCTGCAATATCACTTCCACTTCCTACGGCAATTCCTATATCTGCTTGCGCTAATGCAGGTGCATCGTTTACTCCGTCACCTGTCATGGCAACAAATTCTCCCTTTGCCTGCAACTCTTTTATTTTTTCTAATTTTTGATGTGGCAATACTTCGGCAAAAAATCCATCCATCTTTAATTCATCACTTACACTCTTTGCAACGGTTGCATTATCACCAGTGAGCAAAATGGATTTGATATTGTTTTCGTGAAGTGTTTTAATTGCCTCGGCTGATTCAGGTCTGATTTTATCTGCTAAAGCAATGTAACCTGCCAACTGATTATTGATTATTAGAAACACAATTGTTTCTGCTGTTGAGGTGGAATAATTTTCAGGTAGCTGAAAATTATTTTCCTTCAAATATCCAGGGCTTACCACTTTAATATTTTTTCCTTCTACATCTGCCTCAATTCCTTTTCCTGTTATGGCTTTGAAATTATTTACTGACGGAATTGTGATTGCAAGTTCTTTTGCTTTGGAAATAATTCCTGTTGCAATGGGATGTTCGGAGTTTTGTTCTAATGATGCGGCAATGCGAATGATTTCTTTTTCATCAATAGAAGATTGTAAAGATTTTATTCTTGCCACTTCAAACTTTCCGAAAGTGAGTGTTCCTGTTTTGTCAAAAATGATTGTGGTGATTTTTCTAGCGTTCTCAAATGCAGTTCTGTTCTTTATAAGCAAACCATTTTTTGCTGCGAGTGATGTGGAAATGGCAACTACCAACGGAACTGCAAGGCCTAAAGCATGCGGGCAACAGATTACAATTACAGTTACCATTCTTTCCAATGCAAATGCAATTGGCTCTGCAGCTATCAGCCACCAGAAAAAGAAAGTTACGAAACCGGAAAACAGCGCAACGATGGTTAAAATTCTTGCGGCTCTGTCGGCAAGCAATTGTGTTTTTGATTTTGTTTTTTGTGCATCGTCAACCAATTTAATTACTCGCGACAAGTAAGAATCTTTGGATGCATGACTCACTTTTACTTTCAAAGAACCGTTCCCGTTTATTGAACCCGCAATTATTTTATCCCAGATTATTTTTTTTACCGGAACAGATTCTCCGGTGAGCATTGATTCATTCAAATAACTTTCTCCCTCTGAAATAATTCCATCTGCTGCAACATTTTCTCCCGGCTTAATCAAAATCAAATCACCTTCTTTAAGTGAATCTGTTTTTACATCATGAATCATGTTGGGCATTATCATGTGTGCATCGGATGGCATGAGTTGTACTAACAATTCTAATTCTCTTGATGCACCAGCTACGGATTTCATTTCAATCCAATGTCCAAGCAACATGATTAAAATAAGTGTGCAGAGTTCCCAGAAAAAATCCATTCCCTGCAAACCGAAAACTGTTGCAACACTGTAAGCATAAGCGGCTGTGATTGCGACTGCAATCAAAGTCATCATGCCTAATGCTCTTTGTTTTATTTCATCAACCAAACCTTTTAAGAATGGCATACCGCCATAAAAGAAAACGATTGTTGAAAGTGCAAACAATAAATAGGTTGAACCTTGAAATGAAAGATTGAAATGAAACCATTGCTGAATCATTGGCGAAAGCAACATCACCGGAATTGTAATGATGAGGGTTACATAAAACCGTTTTTTAAAATCAGCAATCATCTTATGATGGTCGTGACCTGCATGTCCCATTGCGGGATTGTGTTCATGATGTTGCTGCATTTCTTTTTCCGCTGTTACACTTTGCACCGGAACTAATTTCATTCCGCACTTCGGGCACTTGCCCGGCTCATCCTTAATAATTTCAGGATGCATGGTGCAGGTATATTTTTGTTGTGTGTGCTCGTGTTCCATTTCTATGATTTTTTTTCCAAATTCTTCTTGGTGTCGTTCAGCATATTATTCAAGCACCATTTGCAATACCAGTTTGCAAAAAAGAATGAAAGAATTTTGTAATACCATTCTTTGGGAGGTAAGTAGCTGATTGAAATTTTTGCGAGTGTTCCGTTTTCGGCAGGAGAAATTTCAAACCACATGCGATACCACGACATGATGATGATTTTTGCATCGCCAACTATTTCCCATTCCTTCAATTTATTCTGCTCCCACTTTGTAACTGTTTCGCTGAAATCCATTTTCATTCCCATCATTTTTCCATGCCAGCGAAAGCTTGCACCAACACCTGTTGCAATGTCAGAAAGTTTTTCAAGTGTGAGTTTACTTCCCATCATCATCATGGAGCTTTCGCTCATGTGCATTCCTGTTTTTGAAAAATCATCCATCTGCTGAAAAACTTTTTCAGGAGTGGAATGAATAAGAATACTTTTTGATTTTGTTTTCATCACTAAAGATTTTTTAAAATGAAATCAACTCTTTCTTCTGGTGGAAGAACTGGAACACGCATAACCGGAAAATGCAATGACTCGTAAACTTCAACCAGCAGGTCGTGAATTTTTTTCTGTGCAACTTCATCTTCGCTCCGCGCATAATCATTTTTCATTGGAAGGGAATCCAGAATAAAAATTTTTTTATAAGAGACCGTTCGCAATGCTTCCGTTAGTTTTTCATCAACAGGAAGATTTAAAAAACGATAGTAAGCAAGTGCATCAGGAATTGCTCGGTCAAGAAATACAAGAACATCGGGTGAAATTTCTCTCTCTTGTTCTATCTGCATTTCTAAAACTCCCAATTGAAATTCCCTCTGATTTTTTCTTGTCTCCTCAACTGTTCTTCCTTTCAGTCGTTGTGTATCTAAGTAATGCCGCGCATGTTCAAAGGTGGTTATGTATCCTCTTTCTTTAAGCAAGTTGACCGTTGTGGTTTTACCTGAACTTGGTCCGCCGGTTATGACATACCAGTTTGTTTTCTTCACAAGATTATTGATGATGGAATTTGTCATTCTGAATTTGAATTAGAAAAATTCTGAAATTTATTTTGATGTGATTGTTTCTGCCATTTCAATTTCTTTGACTTGATACATCTGAGGAATTTCGCAATCCCAGTTATAGACTTCCTTGATTTTATTTTTCAAACCCACCGCTCCTTCCTTCTCTCCGTGTACAATGAAAATGTTTTCAGGTTTGTTTTTGATATTGCTCAACCAGTTAATCAATTCATGCTGGTCAGCATGAGCAGAGAGTCCTTCTATGTTTACCGTTTTAGCTTTCACCTTATAATATTTTCCGTACAATTTAATTTCAGTTGCACCTTCCAGTAAATTTCTTCCTCTTGTTCCTTCTGCCTGATAACCGACTAAAAGAATAGTTGCATTCGCATCGCCAAGGTAATGCTGAAAATAAGTCAGCACTCTTCCACCTGATGCCATTCCGCTTCCTGCAATAATTATTTTAGAATTTTTCTGCGAAGCGAGTTTCATCGTCTCTTCTGCTTTCTGAATACTGATTATGTCGCGGCACATTTCATTGCATTCATCATGTGAAAGTTTATGCCATTCCTGATTGTGGTGAAAAATTTCTAAAACATTTTTCCCCATCGGGCTGTCCATGTAAACAGGTATGTGAGGGATTAATTTTTTCTTCCTCAATTGCCAAATCAGATACATCAATAATTGTGTGCGCTCCACCGCAAAACTTGGAATGATGATAGTGCCCTGTTTGTGCGCTGCTTCATTTATTACATCAGCAAGATGTGCTTCCGCATTTTCGGGATGAATTTTATTTCCATAGGTAGATTCAATAAAAAGCACATCTGCCCTTTCCGGTTTTTGCGGAGGAAATAACAGTGAATCCTTTTCTCTCCCAATGTCACCTGAAAAAACAAAAAGTTTATTTCCGATTTTCATTTCAATAAATGTTGCTCCGATAATGTGACCGTTGTAGCGAAAGCGAATAGAAATATTCTGAAACAGTTCAATCCATTTATCCAATGGTTGCGCAGAAAAATGCGGCAATGTTTTTTTCACATCTTCCGAATCATACAATGGCACTGCCGGTTTGTGTTTTGAAAATCCTTCGCGGTTGGCGCGGTCTGCATCTTCTTCCTGAATGCGTGCGCTGTCTTCCAGAATTATTTTTGTGATTTCAAGCGTGGGTTCAGTTGCAATAATTTTTTTGCTGTACCCGCTTTTCACCAAGCGCGGCAAGTATCCGCAATGGTCTAAGTGTCCATGTGTGAGCAGTACAACATCAATCTCGTCAGCGTTGATTGGCAACACATCCCAATTCAACAACCGAAGTTGTTTCAATCCCTGAAACAAGCCGCAATCAATCAGCATGTTTTTTCCGTATGCCTTTACCAGATACTTTGAACCTGTAACAGTACCTACTGCTCCAAGAAACTGAATGGAAATTTTTGAATCTGTTTTCATCATAAAATAATTTTTGTTCGTTTTAAAATTTGATTAATTAAAAGAGAAAGTAAGCTGAAGCCAAACATGATGGAGAGGTCTTGTAAGCTCGGAGAATACAACGACAACACTTTTGCAACAGGGGGAACTAAGTATGCACCAAGGGTTAGCACAAGGCAAATGGCAATCGCATACCAGACATATCTGTTAGTGAATACATCTGACTTGAAAAAAGATTTTGAAGCATCAGTTGTCATGCTCAGCACATGCCATAGCTGACAAAGGATAAGCGTGATAAATAAAATGTTGTTACACAATTCCGGGTTCCATGCTTCAGAATTGTGTTCAAACAAATGAGAAAATAAAACGGCTCCAACTGTGCATACAGTCATCACCATTGAATAAGCAAAAATTGATTTCCAACGCTGCCTGTCTATTATTTCTTCGTTGGAATTTCGTGGTGGCTGTTTCATAATCGCATCGCTTCCTCTTGTAACACCAAGCGCCAGAGCAGGCAATACATCTGTAACTATGTTGATGTACAAAATCTGAAGTGGAAATAAACTGAAATGCAAATTGAGAATTGACGAAACAGAAACAATAAGCAATTCGCTGATGTTACATGACAACAGGTACATCACAAACTTTCTGATGTTTTCAAAAATGATTCGTCCTTGTTTTATTGCAAGAACTATAGATGAAAATGAATCATCTTTCAAAATCATATCGGCAACTTCCTGAGCTACTTGTGTTCCACGCAAACCCATTGCAATGCCGATGTCAGCTTTCTTTAAAGCAGGCGCATCATTCACTCCATCACCTGTCATTCCGACAACAGATTTATTTTCCTGTAACACCGAAACCAAATCCAGTTTTTGTTTCGGACTTACACGCGCAAATATTTTTGATGCTGACCATTTTTGTTTTTCAGAAGAAGAAAGTTTTTCATAATCATTCATTTCATTTCCATGAATGACAATGTCATTTTCAGAATCCAACATGTCGAGTTTTGAAGCAATATTTTTTGCAGTAGCTGGATGGTCGCCTGTAATCATCACCACTTTTATACCCGCTGATTTGCATTCCTGAATGGCTTCAAACACTTCTTCCCGTGGAGGGTCGAGCATTCCGATGAGTCCTGCAAAAACAAGATTGCTTGTTAATTCAGTTGATGATTCATTGACCTCTTTATAAGCAACTGCAATCAAACGCAAACCTGACGAAGCAAATTTTTCTGCTTCACCAATCCATTTTGTTTTCATTGCTTCATCAAGCGGTTTTATTTCCTCCTTGTTAAGAATAAAATTGCAGTGCTTAATTAATTCTTCAACTGCACCTTTTGCTGCAACAAAATATTTTTCACCTGACTTGTGCATCGTTGACATGATGCGTGTTTGAGATGAGAATGGTTCTTCTTTAATTTTTTGAAACTGATTTCTGAATGTCAGAATATCCACTCCATTACAGTACGCGAATTTTAATAAGCCGGTTTCCAGCGGGTCGCCAACTTCTTCAATCACTTTATTTTTAAAAACAAGTTCAGCAGTGTTACACAACACGGCTATTTGCCTAATGAGTTGAAAGCATTTGCCTTCAGAAATATTTTTTTGCGAAGTGAAAT
>JAHEZG010000131.1:0-6645 GCA_023251195.1 Chitinophagaceae bacterium
TTTTGAAGAGTCGAAATAAGGTGCCTCAAAGCTTCTGTTCGACTCTTTGCTTTTTAAAATAATAAGATTCTCATGGGAAATAAAATCGGAATTAATCACACATTTGATAGTGGCGACGGTCGCACTATAACCATTGAAACCGGAAAACTCGCCGCACAGGCACATGGTTCGGTGGTGGTTCGTCAGGGCGATTGCATGTTGCTTGCCACTGTTGTTGCAAGTTCTGAATTAAAAGAAGGGCAAGATTTCTTTCCGCTCTCGGTTGATTACCAGGAAAAATTTGCTTCTGCCGGAAGAATTCCAGGTGGATTTTTTAAGAGAGAAAGACAACTTTCAGAATATGAAATTTTAATTTGTCGCATTGTTGACCGCGTGCTTCGTCCGCTTTTCAACGAAGATTATTTGTGCGATACACAAGTAATGATTCAAATGATTTCATCTGATCCAACTATTGCTCCCGATTCATTGGCGGCACTGGCTGCATCGGCTGCGCTTTCAGTTTCTGATATTCCGTTCAACGGACCAATTTCTGAAGTTCGTGTTTGCAAGATTGATGGAAAGTTTGTGGTGAATCCACTTCGCGCAGATATTGAAAGAGCGGAGTTGGATATTTTAGTTGGTGCATCTGCAACCAGTGTGGTGATGGTGGAAGGTGAAGCAAAAGAAGTTTCGGAAGCAGATTTTTTAGAAGCAATTAAAATCGGACACGAAGCGGTAAAACTTCATTGTAAAGCGCAGTTGGAGTTGAGAGCTAAAGTGGGTGTAACAACCATTCGTGAATATCAAAAGCCGGCTGTTGATGAAGAATTGAAAAAGAAAATTTATGCTGAATATCGTACTGAAGTATATGCTGTAGCAGCTTCGGGTGTAAGCAAGGATAAACGCAAGGTTGGCTTCACTGCCATTAAGGATAAAATAAAAGCGCAGTATGCCGAGGCCGAAGACGGACAATTAAAACTTGCGAAAAAATATTACAGCGAACTCGAGTACGATGTAATGCGCGATATGATTCTCGACGACAGCAAAAGATTGGATGGCCGTAAGATGGATGAAATTCGTCCGATATGGATTGAGCCCGATTACATTCCATCCGCACACGGGTCAGCAGTTTTTACCCGTGGCGAAACACAATCATTAACCACTGTTACATTGGGAACTAAACTCGATGAGCAGATGCTGGATAAAGCAATGGAAATGCTTTACTCCAAATTTATGTTGCATTATAATTTCCCTGGATTCAGTACAGGTGAGGTAAAACCAAATCGTGGCACCAGCCGTCGTGAGGTTGGGCATGGTAATCTGGCTATGCGTTCATTAAAAAATCAATTGCCGCAGGGCGAAGAAAATCCTTATACCATTCGCGTGGTTTCTGATATTCTGGAATCGAATGGTTCATCTTCAATGGCTACTGTTTGCGCAGGTTCTATTGCCTTGCACGATGCTGGAGTGAAAATGAAAAATCATGTATCAGGTATTGCCATGGGATTAATAACAGGAGCGAACGGAAAGTTTGCCGTGCTGTCAGATATTCTTGGCGATGAAGATCACCTGGGAGATATGGATTTTAAAGTAACAGGAACCAAAAATGGAATTTGCGGTTGCCAGATGGATATAAAAGTGCAGGGATTAAGTTTTGAAATTATGGCGAAGGCATTGGAGCAAGCGCGTCAGGGTCGCTTGCACATTTTAAATCTGATGTATGAAGCCCAACCTGCTGCACGCGAAGATTTGAAACCATTTACTCCACGCATGGTGAAATTATATGTTCCACAAGAGATGATTGGACCAATCATTGGCCCTGGTGGAAAAAATATTCAGGAATTGCAACGCAGCACCGGAACCATTGTAACCATTGAAGACAAAGACGGAAGAGGCGAAGTAGTTATATCATCAACCAATAAGGAAGGGTTGGATGCTGCCGTTGCGCGCATCAAGGGTTTAACCACTCTGCCCGAAGTTGGAGCCATTTACGAAGGCAAGGTGAAAAGCATAAAAGAGTTCGGTGCCTTTGTTGAGATACTTCCCGGCAAGGAAGGTCTGTTGCACATTTCCGAAGTAAGCCACAAGCGATTGGATAGTTTGGATGGCGTATTGAAAGTAGGAGAGATAGTGAAAGTGAAACTGCTTGATATTGACGCAAAAACCGGAAAGTACAAACTGAGCCGTAAAGTGTTGTTGGAGAAAACTGAAGGAGCTGCGAGGAATTAAAATGTTTTAACAGATTTGACAACTTTTAAAAAGTTGTCAAATCTTAACTGAAAAAAACCACTCTCATTTTTGAGGGTGGTTTTTTTATTTTAAAATTATACCTGAAAAAAATCTGATACAGTAAGAAAGTTAATAAATGAAACAGCGAATAAGTCATTCATGTATTTAATTTCGCCCCGTAATAATTCGGTAGTGAAACTTAAACAGAGCAGGGGATTAAAACTTTTTATTTTTTTAAAAATATTTTGGTTTGCAGCCAACAAAACTGCTGAGTGAATGGCAACAAAATGAAAAGCATAAAAGGAATTGTTTTTGAATTAACAACTATATTTTTTATCGGCTTTGTGCCGTCTAATCATTTATGGGCGCAAACACCCGGAGGCATTGCAACCGGGTTGCAGTTGTGGTTAAAAGCCAATGCAGGTGTAACCACAGCCGGTGTAAATGTTACAGCGTGGCAAGACCAAAGCACTGCCGCTACAGCGGTTACGGTGAATGGAAGTCCTGATTTAACCAACCCGGGATACAACTACAACCCGTACATTAATTTTACAATGAGCAATGGTTTGGGCGGCGATTTTTTACACATTCCTGATTTGTATTTTCAATCTTTTTTTTGGGTAGCGCAATTACAAGACCTTACAAGAGCAAGTACTCATCTTGCCACTTACGATGCCGTTACTCTTGGGCAACCTTGCAATGGTTGCCCAATTCATGGCGGGCAAAATGGGGGTGTGGTGGCGCAGTATCACGAATTCGGTTATGGTAATTCTACTTTTCAAACAGCAGGCATGTGGCGCAAAAACGGAACGGCTTCGGGCATTGCTTATAATTCAGCGCACACTGGAAATTACGATATTGTAACGGCTTTGGGTGGAAGTGCTGTGGTTACAAATGTTTTAATGGGCGGGCAAAACAGTAATCCTCCGAATTTTGATGGCCGCCCGAGAGATTGGCTTGGACCGGTGGGAGAAATAATTGCTTACACGGGTGCCATTACTGCTGCCGAAGCAAATATTATTGAGTCGTACCTTGCAGTAAAATATGGAATTACATTGGGTGGAAATGGTAGTTCCACTGTATTTTATACTGCTCCAAACAACACCACAATATGGGCAGCAAACACAGGTTATCACAATGATGTGGCGGGCATTGGAAACGATATGATTATTGAAGCACTGGATCAACCGAAATCGCATTCCATTAACACACCGGCCGATGTGGTTATCATGGCGAACAATAATTTTTTGGCGCCTCTGCCTTTAACCGACGGACAATATTTATTGTGGGGTCATAACAATGGTGCGCTTACTTATGCTTGCCAGAATTATACGCATGGCGGACCGGCTACTACATTGAATGCCATTTGGAGTCGCACCTGGAGAACACAGAAAACAGGCACACCTACAGGCAATGTAATTATCAATTTTGATATGACGGCGTTTCAAGGTCCATCGGGATTGGGCTCAGCAAACAATACAGATGTTCGGTTGTTAGTTGATGACAATACCGCTTTCGGCGATGCCTCTGCAGGCGAACATACATACACTGCCAATGCAGGTTTCAGTGCTGCCGGCGGTCAATTGTATTTCACTGTTCCGTATGCCGATATTCAAACTGGTGCTGGATACTTTGCCCTTGGCTTTGTAGCCCCGCCGCCAACTGTAACCATAACTTCAGCTACCACAAATATTTGCGCAGGTTCAACAGTTACATTGGATGCAGGTAATACTGGAAGCACTTTTTTATGGTCAACAAATGAAATTACTCAAACAATTATTGTAAGCACTGCCGGCACCTATTCGGTAAGTGTTACAAATGTTTGCGGAACTCAAACTGATGATATTATTATAACCAGTGCCACCCCACCTGTTTATGTTCTTGGAAACGATACCACCTACTGCAGTAATTTTAATTTGTTGTTAGATGCAGCAAATACAGGAGCCACTTATTTGTGGAACAATGCAACGAACCTGCAAACGCTGAATGTGAATGCAGCAGGTAATTACTGGGTAATTATTTCAAACAATTGCGGAACCATAACTGATTCAATAAACATTATCCAGTCAGCACCGCCGGTTTCGCAACTCGGAAACGATACTATTTACTGTGGAAGTTTTTCACGAATCTTAGATGCAGGAACCAATTCATCAAGTTACCTGTGGTTTGATGGAACTACCAATCAAACTATAACCGTAAATCAGGTCGGGAACTATTGGGTTCAGTTAACAAACAACTGCGGAACAGTAACTGACACCATTCACATTATTCAGGCTCCGGTACCAATTGTAAATCTTGGAAACGATACTTCTTTCTGCGGAAGTTTTACGGTTAACTACGATGTTACTTGTTTAGCCTGTACTTACCTGTGGTCGAATAATTCGGTTGCATCGCAAGTCACAGTCAATACACCGGGACAAACAATAGTTTTAGTCAGCAATTTATGTGGAACTGCTACCGACACTGTTTCAATCAGTCTCGAATCTTTTCCATATGTAAAACTTCCGGACGATACAATGCCATGCGAACCGGCAGGTTATTTAATAACCGCAATTTCTAACATTGAAAGTATTTTATGGTCAAACGGTGATACCACTCAATCCATCACCATTCCCACAGCCGGAACATACTGGGTTGATGTAAGTAATTCGTGCGGATACGATGTTGATACCATAAAAATAACAGAGTGTTCGGGCGCATACATAATGCCGAATGCTTTTTCTCCCAATGGCGATGCCATTAATGATTTCCTCTTTCCAATAAGAATTGGTGATGCCATGTTGGTGCAATATGAAATTTATAATCGTTGGGGTCAGCAGGTATTTACTTATGCCGATGGCGATATTAACTGGGATGGAACCTGCAACGAAGCAGCTTGCGGTGTTGGAGTTTACACTTATGTTCTTCGTTACAAAGACAATATCACCGGAAATATATTTATGCTGAAAGGCAATGTAACATTGATAAGATAAATTTATTCACTCTATTATTATTGAAGTGCAATAAAGGACTGCTTGGTATCATGTTTTTGTCCAAGAAGGGTTACTTTAATCAGAACCCTGCGTTTTTATATTTGACAACAGCTTCTCCTAATATAAAAGAATAGAATAATGAATACTGAAAAAATAAACATCGCCGAAAAACTTTCGCTCTTCAGCGACCACTGGAACCCGCGCATCGTGGGTGAATTGAACGGGCAGCATGTGAAGCTTGTAAAATTTAAAGGAGAATTTGTATGGCATAAACACGATAACGAAGACGAATTATTTTATGTTGTGAATGGCGAATTCATTATGGAGTTTCGGGATAAAACAGTTTTATTAAAAGCCAATGAATTTATAATTGTTCCGCGTGGTGTTGAGCACCGGCCTGTTGCAGAAAACGAAGTATCGGTTATGTTGTTCGAACCTACTTCTACCCTGAATACCGGAAACACAAAAGGAGAATTAACTAGGGAGCAACTTGAAAAAATTTAACTATTACATTTACCCTTGATTCATGAATCCCCAAAAAGTTATTCCTGAATTTGCTGAATCAAATAAACTTTCATCAAAAAAACTTTAAAACATTAAAATAATATGTGGGCGCTTTTAGAATTAATTTTTTTAATCGCATTGGTATTGGTTTCCATCACCGAATTTTTTATTCCGCTGGTTTCAGGCAAACCAATGTTCGGTTCGTTCAGAAAAACAAAACCAACTGAAACTAAAATCACTGATGAAAGTTTATTAGACGAAAAAATTTCGAAAACCAGGGAGAAGGTGGAAGAGGTGAAAGAAGAAGTGATGGAAGTTCAGCAGCAAGTAGCCGAAAATTTTAAAACGGCTAAGCAGTTAAAAAAAGAATCGGATAATTTGTTAAAATAAATAATTCAACCCAAACGCATGCAAACCTTTTTTAAAAACCTTTTTGCCAATATGAATTCAAAGAAAATTCTTTGGTTAGGATTTGGAATTCTGTTTATTGTTTTTCTGCTGTTCGCAGGCAAGGTGGTGGAGAATGTAGATAATTCTGAAATCGTAATTATTCAAAGCGCTTTCAGCGGAAACATTTCAATTTATACCACACCCGGTCCCGTGTTTCAGAATTTCGGGACATCTACGCATTACAAAAAATCAAATCAGTTTTGGTTCAGTAATAAACACGATGAAGGAAATAAGAATGAAGATCAGTCGATAAAAATCCGTTTCAACGATGGTGGTCATGCACAGATTTCGGGTTCGGTGCGGTGGTACATGCCAAGTGATGCAAAAGCAATTTTGAAACTGCATACCGATTTCGGTTCGCAGGCAGCCATTGAACAGCAACTCATTCGTCAGGTGGTAACCAAGGCGGTTTACATGACAGGACCTTTAATGTCATCGAAAGAATCATCAGCAGAAAAAAGAAACGATTTGCTTTCGTACATTGAAGACCAATCGATCAATGGGGTGTATC
>JAHEZG010000131.1:6655-9764 GCA_023251195.1 Chitinophagaceae bacterium
ACTGTACAAGAAGAAATAAAAGTGCATGATGATTTAATGAATACTGATAAAACAATTACTGTAGTCAGGATTGTAGAAAAAAACAATGTGCCACTGCGACAAGAGATTTCTGCAGTAAAAATGTATAATGTGAACTTGCAGGGTTTAGCATTAAATTCTATTGACTACGATGTGGAAGTTGAAAATCAAATTAAAGTTCAGCAACAAGCTTACATGCAGGTACAAACTGCAATAGCGAATTCGAAAAAAGCGGAGCAGGATGCCATCACTACTGAATTACAGGGTAAAGCTGCCGCTGCAAAAGCCAAGTGGGAGCAGGAAGTTATAAAGGCACAGGCAGTAACGCAGGCACAACAGGAAAAAGAAGTAGCAGAACTGGAAGCGCAAACTGCATTGTTGGTAGCACAAAAAGTGAAGACTGATGCTGATGCTAAATCCTATGCAAATGCAAAACTGGTTTCAGCCGGTTTAACTCCGCAAGAGAAAGCCAAGTTTGAAATGGATACAAAAATTGGTGTGGCCGAAGCTTTATCGAAACTGGTTTTGCCAACTACTTATATGAATGGAAATAACGGCGGTAAAGAGGCTTCAATGCTCGAAAGTATTTTGGGAATAAAATTACTGAACCCTGATAAGTAAAAATATTTTTGAGCTACTCATGTAGTTAACTTAAACAATAGCAGGTAAGTTTTTTTACGCGATGCAGTATTCTTATTCATAATTATTTCTTCAGTCAGGTTCGGTCATTTATATATGGCTGAGGTTTGATTTTTTTAGCGGTTGTTGAATGGAAGTAAATGCAAAAAAAAATATTTTGTGAAATCAGAAAGGTAAAAATCGTATGAATCTGAAAATGATGTTGAGCGGCAAGGAACTGAAGACCAAGCAAAAAGTACTTGCAATCAGTCAAATGCTTTTGGAGAAAAAAATAAGTATTAATGAAATTATCAATGAAGCCAATGAAAGTTCGACTGCTGAAAAAGCAACTTGCATTGAAGCAATGGAGTTTGCCACAAAAATTAACCCAGGCATTTCAACAGTTGCGCTTCTTGAGTTTGTGATAGAATCGTTAATGGAAAAAGCGCCGCGGGTAAAGTGGGAATCGGCCAAGGTGATTGGTAACATCATACACCTGTATCCGGGCAAATCAGATCATGCAATAAATAACCTGCTTACGAATAGTGAACATGCAGGTACAGTAGTCAGGTGGAGTGCTGCTTTTGCTTTAGGTGAAATTGTTAAACTTAAAGCAAAACAAAATAAAGAATTAATTCCGGCCATTGAATCTATTATTCAGGTTGAAGAAAATAATGCAATCAAAAAAATTTACCTGGCAGCAGTAAAAAACGCGACTGACTGAACAGGATTGTTTCGTTTCTTTCATGTTGATTTAAATGGAATAACTAAATCTGAATAAAAAATAAAACCGACAGAAATGAAATTAAGAAGGTATTATATGCGAGGTGTTATACTGCCTGCAATAATTTCAATTTCCTTAACCGGTATACTTTCCATTTTCGATAATTACAATTATAAAAGTGAATGGTTAACCAGCGATGCGGTTTTGTTTATGTCTTTGCTCGTGGCCATATTTCATTCATGCATAATCTGTATGCTATCGTTAACAATTTTTCTGAATAATAAAATAAGTAAGCCGGGTGGAATCAAAACTTTTTTATCCTGGTTTCTGCTACCCGGAGCTTGGATATTAATAGTTGTTTACAAAACATCGATACACCGGATTTACTACGAACCAGAAACTACAGAACAATTATTTTATCTGATCACCCTTTTTTTACCATTCGTAACCGGGCTGTTGTGCACTTATATAGTATTCATCAAAAAATTAAACCACCCCTGATTTCAAACTTACTGACCCTCAGAAACAATCAGTTTTTTACGAATGCAATTTTTTCCATCATCAATTAAAATCGTATAGTAGCCGCTTTTTATTTCAGCAGCTACATTAATTGTTGCATTCATAGAGTTGAATGTGTTTTCAAAAACCACCTGTCCAACTAAATTTATTAAAGCCACATGCACTATTCCTGTTTGGCTGTTCGTTGCTCTTGTTATTTTAAAACTTCCGTTGGTTGGGTTTGGATAAATGCTCCAATTGTTTTGAATCGAAAAATATTTTTCAGGTCGAATAGCAACCGGTAAGCTGAATAGACCTGTTAATGAATAGGCCGAATAAATTCCATTGCCGCAAAACGCCGCTACACGATACTGATACGAGTTACCTGCTGTTAAATTCGTAAGTGTAATAGTGGTGTTTAAAGTAGTGATGGTAGTCCATGCAGTGGAGCCCAGTTTTCGATAAATTATTTTGTAACTGACCGGTGTACATACCGCCGTCCAATTAATGATGGCTGAATTTGAATTAATAACCGAATATGCAATTCCGGTGGGAGTGGAGCATGACTTGGTTAGCGCTTGCTTTGTTTTCCAACCCAAATTAGCATTGCTGCTGCAAAAAGCTGCTACCTGAAAATTGTAATTGGTATTGGCAACCAGGTTCGTGAAGTTGTATGATAAATTAGTACCAACATTTATTTCATTCGACCAAGTGCTTGTTGCGATTGCCTTGTATCTTACTTTATAATATGCTGCCTGAGCAATGGCCGTCCATTTCAACCGGGTTCTGCAACTTGTTATATTGGTTACAGTAAGTGTGCTGATAATTGAATCGGAATTCACAGTAAACTCAACAACCTTTTCAAAATTCCCACCTGTTACTGTTACAAAATAATTTCCGGCATAAATATTTAAAAGGTCAGCAGTGGTGGCACCATTCGACCAGTGAAATGTTAACGGAGCAATGCCGCCGGTGGCAGTTAAGTGTATATTACCATGACCATTACAAAGCGTGTCGTTGTTTACTATAGCTGTTACCAATGGAATATTTAAAAATGAAGCTGAATCAACAGCAATAATTTTCGAAGATAACATGCCATCCATGGTGCCGCTATTGACATACACCCAGTAATCAGCAATAACTGAAAACGGAATAACTGAAGCAGTGCTGCCATTCGACCATAAAAACCGGGTGTGAATCGGTGGTGCTTTCAAAAATTTTATGCCTGCAGAATCATAACAGATAATTTCA
>JAHEZG010000431.1 GCA_023251195.1 Chitinophagaceae bacterium
AAAATCATGACATTGTGCAGGTGATAACCGGATGCATTGGTGCCGGTGAAAAAATAATCAACCGCATAAGTCAGCGATTGAAACGGGCGATACAGTTCAATTTGTTTATCGAGCATCCAGGCATCGGTAAAAAATATTTTTTTCAGATTGAATTGCTCCAGAAATTTTGAGTTGTTCAGTACAATACTGTCGTCGTCGTGATAAGAATAATCGAACGATGCGGTTTGTATAAAAAGTGCAAATGGTATAACAAACAAAAGCAACTGATGTAACCTCTGCACAGGTAAAATATTTTCAATTAACTTCTTTTTATTCATCAGCTGAAATTCAATTTACGGGAGGCTAAATGTAAAAAGCAATTTATTTATTCAACCGTTGGTAATTGAATCACCAATTAAATTGATTTATTTTTAATTGAATGTTGCCGTTAGTAAATCTCTTGAATTTTAAACCGGTTTTATAAATATGTTTGGTGAAAACTAAAATGTGCCTATGGCAAAAATTTACACACAACTAAAAATTTCCGCTGAACTTATAAACGCCATTCGAACCGAAGCCAAACCAGCGGCTGATTTAAAATTATACTTTCCCGTTAATCATTTGCAAACAATAAAAATTCATTCGTGGCAGAAGGGCGATACGGAAATTAAAATCAGCGAAATACTTTACATCCATTCAACCGATGGCAATTGTTTTATACATCTTACCAATGGAAAAATAAAAATTCATAAAAGAACCATTGCACATTATCAGCAAGCTTTGGGAGATAAACTGTTTGTTCGGGTGCACCAGAGTTACCTGGTAAATCAGTTGCACATTCAAAATGTCAAAGAACATAACGGTTTGTTTTTGCAATTGAAAAACCAGGTGCAAATTCCGGTAGCTACCCGATTCGAAAAAAAAATTCGCCAGCTGTTATCCGACTTCATACTTTCAGTTAATTGAGTTTGTTTGCAACACAAAAGCAGGAAATAATTTTTATTTAAAAGATAACACACCGAAGCATGAAAGCATTAATTGTTGAAGATGAACCTAAAGTTGCTTTATTGCTAAAGGAAGGCCTGGAAGCAAATGGATTTGAAGCCGAGATTGCATACGATGGTACCATTGGAAAAATACTGGCGTTGCGAAATGATTACGATGTAATGATTCTGGATGCCATGATGCCCGGCATGAATGGATTTGAATTGTGCAAGCTGATAAAAAATGAAAAACCAATGCAGCCGGTCATTATGCTCACCGCGCTCGGCAGCGCCGATGATGTGATGCTTGGTTTTGATTCAGGTGCCGGTGATTATTTGAAAAAACCATTTGAGTTTCGCGAATTACTGGTACGGATTAATGCGCTGATAAAGCGCAAAACAAAAGTGAATCAATCGCCCAATAGTTTGGCTTCGGCTGAATTAACAATGGACCGCAACGAAAAAACCGCGTGGCGAAACAATAAAAAAATATTGCTCACTGCCAAGGAGTTTTTGTTGCTCGAATACCTGATGAAAAACCCCGGTAAAGTTTTATCAAGAATGGAAATTGCCGAAAATGTGTGGGGCATAAATTTCGATACCGAAACGAATGTGGTGGATGTGTACATCAACTTTCTTCGAAAAAAAATTGATAAGGGATATAACAAGCAACTGATTCAAACACGGGTAGGTATTGGTTATGTATTTAACGATGACTAAATGAAACTCCGAATAAAAATAGCGTTACAATTTTCTTTTATTGTCGGAGTTTTTTTTATCACTTCTTCAATCATTACTTATTTTTTATTCGCCGGTTACCGCGAGGATTCATTTAACCATCGACTCGAAAACAAGGCGACGAAAACAGCCGGCAGGTATGCGGATAAGGACATAAACGATGCATTGCTTTATAAACTGCAAAGCCAATCAACCTTGCCTGAGGTTAATGATTTGCTGTATAACATGCAGGATAGTTTGCTTTTTTCTACCGACATAAATCATGAGCTCATTATTGATAAAAAAATTCTGGAACACATTAAAAAGAAGTCTGCTTATCAATTCACGCAGGGAAAATTTGAATGCATTGGAGTTTTGTATAGTAAAAACAATTTGAATTTAATTGCCATAGTGGGTGCCGTAGACATATATGGTAAAGCGAAGTTGAATTATCTTTTAAAGCTACAGATTTTCGGATTCTTTTTCGGGTTAGGAATAATATTTCTAAGTGGTTGGTTTTTTGCCAAGCGCGCATTGATGCCAATTAAAAATGTTATCAGTCAGGTTGAAAACATTACCGCCAGCAAACTGAGCGACCGGATAACAGAACACCGAAATAACGACGAGATTGATTTGCTCATAAAAACTTTTAACAGCTTACTCGAACGATTGGAAAATTCTTTTGAGTTGCAACGCAATTTTATAGCCAATGCCTCGCACGAAATCCGCAATCCGTTAACCGCTGTAACAGGGCAGTTGGAAGTGGCATTAATGAAGGAGCGTGATGCCGAAGCTTATAAAAAGGTTATTGAATCAACACTGGCCGATGCAAAAA
>JAHEZG010000132.1:0-3093 GCA_023251195.1 Chitinophagaceae bacterium
TTTCCCTCTCAACGCTTGTTTCCGCTCAAACCGGAATCACATGGTCAGCAGGAATGAATGTCAATACTTCTGCAACTGGCAATCTTCGTCCGCGAATTACCACTGATGGCGCTGGAAATCCTATAATCATTTGGGGAAAGAGTAGCGATGAATCCTGTTACATCTCACGATGGAACGGAACTGCTTTCACAACACCAATGAAAGTGAATCCAACTTCAATGACCATCGCAGCCATGAATTGGGAAGGTCCCGAAATCGCATCCAATGGTGACACTATTTATGTGGTGATGAAAGAAACACCCGAAGGAGATTTAACAAGCAAATGTTACATCACTCGCTCGGTGGATGGAGGGATGTCTTTTTCTGCGCCTGTTATGCTTGATAATTTTCCGGATAGTCTTTCCCGCTTTCCAACTGTTACAGTGGATGCATACGGAAATCCAATTGTGGGTTATATGAAATTCAATTCAACATTTGGCGATGCCCGCTGGGTAGTTACTAAATCCACTAACCTCGGAAATACTTTTTCTGCAGATGTAAAAGCAAGCGGTTATTCGGCAATGGGTGCATCAGTCTGCGACTGTTGTCCTGGTGGCCTCACTTGTACAGGCAACACTATTGCAATGATGTATCGCGATAACAACGGAAATATTCGAGACACTTGGGCGGGAATTTCTACTGATGGTGGAAGCACTTTCCCTTCCGGCATGGCACTCGACATGCAAAACTGGATGCTTATGCAGTGTCCTTCTTCTGGTCCCGATGGAGTAATTATCGAAGATACACTTTATAGCACATACATGAATGGTGCAGGTGGAACCAACAAAGTTTATTTCAGCAAGGCATCTGTTTCAGCAATGACAAACACCGCAGGCACGCCAATCACAGGAGCCATTGCAGGATTAACACAACAGAATTATCCGCGAATGGCAAACTCAGGAAATGCGCTTGCAGTAGTTTGGAAACAAATTGTGAATGGAGAAACACAATTACTCATTCGCTTTACTGATAGTATTATGAACGGACTTCCAGTTGCTTACGATACCATAGATTTAGATAACATCACGAATGCAGATATTGCAATGGTGAATGGAAAAGTATATGTGGTTTGGGAAGACGATGGAAGCGGAACAGTGAAATACATGAGTGGAACTTATGAAGTTGATACACTCAGCAGTAGCATTCCAACTGTTTTCAATAACACAACGCAAACAATATTTCCGAATCCTGCCAATGATTTCATCACATTCAAGGCAAATGATATTGGAGGATATGTTGGTTATTCAATCACTGATGTAACAGGCAGGTCGATATTAAGCGGCTCTCAATCTTCTTCAAACAAAATTGATGTTAGCAGTTTAAGCGATGGTATTTATTTTCTGAATCCTGCTGCCTGTTATTACCGACCTGCTCCAATCAAGTTCATCATTCACCATAATAAATAATTTCAAAATGAAAAAATTATTCATCCTCCTTTCCGCATTTTTTGTTCTTGCATGTTTCATGATGTCATGCAGCGAAACAACTTCCACTCAAACCAATACCAACACAAGCGATACAGCGAAAGTGGTTTACACCTGTCCCATGCACCCCGAAGTTATAAGTGATAAACCCGGCAAGTGCCCGAAGTGCGGAATGGATTTGGTGATTAAAAAGTAAAATGAAAACTGTTACAGAAATAAAAACACAAAACAGTTTCGTCATTCTGATGAAAAATATTTTCAAATACTTCCGCAACTTCTTCAAAAAGGATTGTTGTAAGTAAAATTTTTAAATCATCACGCAATGTGTGAATGATGTAACTCTTTTCCGGAATACTATAAACTTCCCGGAATCGAAGTGTGAAAATTTGTTTGGTGAAAAACTCTGTCACCATACTTCCCCGTTATGGAAATTCATTCCTGACAATTATCATTTTCCAAAATGACTAATGTCATTATTCGGCTATTCCACTATGTGAATATTTGTTACATGAAAGTGCAAGCCAATAAAATATGGCATCAGAAAAAAGAGTGCGAACATGTTGCGGATATATTCAAAACAATATCTCATGCAGAGCGAATTGCGATACTCTCCTATATCTGCGAGTGTGACAAGTGCACCTCTCGCGTAAAAAATATTTATGAAGCACTTAATCTTTCTCAACCCAATGTTTCAAGGCATCTGAGTTTGATGAAAAAGCAAAATGTTGTAAAGCGAAGCTGTAAGGGGGGCGACACTTTTTTTACCTTGAATCTGGAAAATAAAATTGTGAGCTGCATTCAATCTTGTTTAAAAGAATTTAAAACACAATGATTGAAAAAATAATCTCCTGGTCAATTCATAACCGCTTCTTCGTGTGGATTGGGATTGTTTTAATTATAGTCGGAGGAGTTTATTCGATTTACAATACACCGGTGGATGCGCTTCCTGATTTATCAGAAAATCAAGTGATTGTTTATACAGAATGGATGGGACGCAATCCGCAGATAATGGAAAATCAAATTACCTATCCGCTTGTCTCCAATCTGCAAGGCATTCCTAAAATAAAATCCATCCGTGCATCTTCCATGTTCGGTATGAGTTTCATTTTCGTTGTGTTCAACGATGATGTAGATACTTATTGGGCGCGCACCAGAGTTTTAGAGAGATTAAACTATGCGCAGAAATTTTTGCCTGCCGGAATTACTCCTTCTCTCGGTCCGGATGGAACAGGAATCGGTCATGTGTTTTGGTACACACTTGATGCACCGAATTTTAATCTTGGTGAACTGAGAGCTTTACAGGATTGGTATATCAAATTCGCGTTGCAGCATGTAGATGGTGTGAGCGAAGTCGCATCATTCGGAGGTTTTCAGAAACAGTATCAGGTTTCAATTAATCCTTACAAACTTTTGTATTTCAACATCCCGATGATGGATGTTGCGAATGCTGTTACAGCAAACAACAAAGATGTTGGCGGAAGTCTGTATGAGTTCAATGATGCAGGGTTCATGGTGCAGGGGCTTGGCTACATTGAAAATATTGAAGACATAAAAAATATTGCTGTCGGCTCTTACAAGTCAATTCCGATAAAGTTGAGTGATGTTGCCACTGTTCAGATGAGCAGTGATT
>JAHEZG010000132.1:3103-9709 GCA_023251195.1 Chitinophagaceae bacterium
CGTTTAGGAATTACAGAGGAGAATGGAGAAGGAGAAGTGGTTGGTGGAATTGTGGTCGCGCGTTACGGAGAAAATGCAAAGGATGTGATTGAGCGGGTGAAAATAAAAATGAAGGATGTAGAAAAAGGATTGCCTGAAGGAGTGAAATTCAAAATTGCTTACGACAGAAGTGATTTAATTCTTGCTTCTATTTCTACATTGAAAGATGCCTTGTGGCAGGAGATTTTAATTGTTTCGTTTATTGTAATTGTTTTTTTATTCAGTATCAGAAGCGGATTAGTTGCCATCTTCTCTATCATACTTTCTGTATTAATCGGTTTCATCCTGATGTATCTTTTTGGAATTACTTCCAACATCATGTCGCTTGGAGGAATCGCACTTGCAATCGGTGATGTAGTTGACCCCGGAATTGTGATGGCTGAAAATGCGTATCGCTCATTGACAGATTATGCACTTAAAAAGAAACCGGAATGAAGGAGCGAATCGCAAATACAAAAGAACTTTCAGACGAAGAGAGAATTAAAGTTGTTGAGAAAGCAACAACCTCTCTCGGTCGCTCTGTTTTCTTTTCTGTCATCATAATGATTATTTCATTTTCGCCAATCCTCTTTCTAACCGGACAGGAAAAGAAATTATTTTCTCCGTTAGTTCTCACTAAAACATTTTCACTGATTGGTGCTGCAATTCTTGCCATTACAGTTGCACCGATGCTCGTAAGAAGTTTGGTAAAAGGAAAGCTGATACCGGAGAGTCGAAATCCTGTTTCCAACTTTTTCGTTCGTCTTTACACACCTGTTCTTCGTTTCTGTTTGAATTGGAAAAAAACTGTTCTCACAATCTGCGCACTTGTTGTTATTGGAAGTATTCCGCTCATTGTAAATCTTGGAACAGAGTTCATGCCTCCATTAGATGAAGGTTCATTGTTGATGATGCCTGTTACACTTCCTGATGTTTCAAACTCTGAAGCGAAACGAATTTTGCAAGTGCAGGATAAAATCCTGAAAAGTTTTCCCGAAGTGGAAAATGTTTTGGGCAAAGCAGGAAGAGCATATACCGCAACAGATAATGCGCCCATGAGCATGATTGAAACCATTGTTGTTCTCAAACCAAAATCAGAATGGAGAGATGGAATGACAAAGGAAAAACTCATTGCAGAGATGAACGAGAAAGTGCAGATACCGGGTGTAACAGTCGGATGGACTCAGCCAATTATCAATCGCATCAACATGCTGTCAACCGGAATCAGAACTGATGTGGGAGTAAAAATTTACGGACAAAATCTTGACAGCATTTACAATATTTCATTGCGCGTGGAGAAAGCATTGAAAGGTGTTGATGGTCTTGCTGATTTATATGTAGAACAATTAACCGGAGGAAAATATTTACAAATAAAAATCAACCGCAAGGAAATTGCGCGATACGGTTTAGGTGTGGATGATGTAAACATGCTTGTTGAATCTGCATTGGGAGGAATGAATCTGACAACTACAGTTGAAGGCAGACAGCGATTTAATGTAAGCATTCGGTTAGCGCAGGATTTCAGAAATGATATTTCAGAAATCAAACGCATTCCGGTTCAGACACAACAATATGGTCCCGTTCCGCTTTCTGCGCTCGCTGATATTTCGGTGAGTGAAGGACCGCCAATGATAAATTCAGAAAATGCTTTGCTGCGTGGAACAGTTTTGTTTAATGTGAGAGGAAGAGACATGGGAAGCGTGGTGAATGATGCGAAGAAAAAAATTGATGCAGAATTCAAGAAACTCCCGAAAGGATATTTCATTGAATGGAGCGGTCAATATGAAAATCAGGTGCGCGCACAAAATCGTTTGAAGATTATTATTCCGATTGTGCTTTTGGTAATCGCGTTCATTCTCTATTTCACATTTCGCTCTGCAAAAATGGTCATGATTGTTTTCATCAGCATACCTGTTGCGCTCGTTGGCGGAGTTTATTCTCTCTATTATTATCATGTAAATTTTTCAGTAGCAGTTGCAGTTGGTTTCATCGCACTGTTTGGTGTCGCAGTGGAGATTGGAGTTTTAATGATTGCATACCTGAATAATTCCATCGGCGAATTGGTTCAGAAAAATTCCTCCATAACGAATGATGATATTAGAACTGCAATTTTTAACGGAGCCACACCGCGTGTGCGACCTATACTCATGACCAATCTTGCAAACATTCTCGGATTGATTCCCGTGCTTGCTTCTACAGGAGTTGGCAGTGATGTGATGAAGCCCATTGCCGTTCCATTAGTGTTCGGATTGATTACCGCAATCTTTTTTGTGCTGATAATTCTTCCGCTGATTTATGAAATTGTAAAAGAACATGAACTGAAAAATTCAGGGACACTGAAAGTCTTAGACATTAAAGAATGAAAAAGATAATTCATCATATATCCGCACTGTTACTGTTGTTTCATTCAGCATCAGTAGAAGCGCAGAGTTCATCCACTCTGAGTTTGGATTCTGTTTATAAAAAAATAGAAACATCGTATCCTGAAATACTGATGTACCAATCAAAAATAAAATCCATACAGGCGCAGGCGGAAGGCGCAAAAAGTTGGATGCCACCAACTGCTTCATTCGGACTTAATCAGTTCCCTTATGATTTCATGATGCTCAAATCAAAAGATGACCCGATGAATCAGGCAGGGCTGATGTTTTCTGTAGAGCAGATGATTCCCAATGGAGCAAAGTTGAATGCTAAAGAAAACTATATCAGTTCACTTGCTGATGTTCAAACGAATGATGCGGAGTGGACAAAAAATATTTTACGCAGCAATGCAAAGCTCCTGTACTATCAACGATATGTCGCTGAGAAAAAAATGAAAATCGTGCAGGATAATCTTGACCTGCTCAATCTTTTTATTGCAACTGCTGAAGAACGATACAAATACAATCAGGCGGATTTATCTACAATCTATAAAGCGCAGGCGAGAATCGCAGATTTAAAAAACATGATGTCCATGTTGCTGTCACAAATAGCAGAGAGCAATATCGGATTGAATATTTTAATGAACCGCGATGTCAATACGACTTTCAGCATTGACACAAGCATCGCATTGAACAATTATGAAACACTTCCCTTCCCTGATACTGCATCGGTAAAGCGGAGCGATATTCTTTCGATGCAAAGTTCAATTTCATCAATGGCACTGAATCAGAAATACATGTTGTCATTTAAAAAACCTGATTTCGGTTTAAAGGTTCAGCACATGCAAATGTTTGGGATGCCCAATCAATTTTCAGTAATGGGAATGATGACGATTCCGATTGTTCCGTGGTCAGCAAAAATGTATAAGTCGGATGTGAAGTCAATGGGTTTTGAAATTGATGCGATGAAGAAAGAAAAAGAAACCATGCAACTGATGGCAGTAAGAATGAGTTCCGAAAAATTAACGATGCTTCGATTTGAGAAAGAGCAATTGAATAATTACGAGAGTGAAATCATTCCGTCTTATCAAAAAAATCTTGATGCGGCATTGCTTGCTTACAAGCAAAACACCGGAAGTTTTTTTATACTGCTTGATGCTTGGGACATGACTTTGATGAAGCAAATGGAATATCTGGATAAACTCAACAGTGTATTGAAGTTGCAGGCAGAGTATGAATTTGAAACTGAGAAAAAATAAAATGAGAAAGTCGGTTTTTCATATCACCCTCCTTCTTTTTTTTATTGTTGGTTGCAACAATAAAAAGCAGGAGAGCCATGAAAATAATTCTGCGCAAAAACAGGATGAGATGAACATGGGTGATATGCCGGGTATGGAACATCAACCGCAAAGTGCTGACACTTCTTTGCAAAATGTTTTATCACCGACAAACAAATCAGTTTTGTCGAACGCAGAAACAATTCATCCTTCATTAAAAAATATTTCGCAAAGCATTTCTGCTTCCGGCTACATTGCTTTTGACGAGAGAAGAAATAATATAGTAGCAGTTCGAACAGGAGGGAGAATTGAAAAGTTATATGTGAAACTTAATTATCAATATGTACACAAAGGCGATAAAGTGATAGAGTTATACAGCCCTGAATTAAATACTTATCAGGAAGAATATCTGCATCATCTGAAAACAAAAAGCGATTCAAATCTGATTGAAGCAACCAAACAGAAATTGAAATTACTTGGACTCTCTGAAAAACAAATCAGTGACATTGAAACAACCGGACAAGAGTTGAAATCAATTACTGTTTACAGTCCTTACGATGGATTTATACTTTATGATTTTGCTCAACAGCAAAGTAATTCAGCACAAAATAATTCTTCCGTATCATCAGGAATGAGTGGAATGAATGGCGGTGCGAATACTCCTCAATCAATGCCTGCAAATCAAATGCAGTCAGCAGGAAAAATTACAGAAGGCGGATATGTAACTAAAGGGCAAACATTATTTGTGATGAACGATTGCAAAGAAGTGTATGCCATTGTTGCTTTTGATGCGAACGACGAAGCGGAAATAAAAATAGGTGCTGCGGTAAAAATTAAAAGTCATTTGTCTGATGAAAATATAAATGGCAATATCAGTTTTATTGAACCCGCATTTAAAGAAGGACAAAAATTTATTCAAGTAAGAGTGTATCTGCAAAATGAATCACTGAAATTAAAAATCAATTCAATTGTAAATGCTGAACTTGAATCAACAGGAAAATATCTTGTTGTTCCATCATCATCTGTTTTATCACTTGGCAACAGAAAATTCGTCTGGAGAAAAAAGGCGAATGCGCCGAACGGAAATAAGGTTTTACTGGCAACTGAAGTTGTAATTGGAAAAGAAGCAGATGGATACTCACAAATAATTTTTGGAATTGCAGAACAGGATGAAATAGCAAAAGATGCAGGTTACCTGCTCGACAGCGAAAGTTTAATTAAAACAGTAACGAAATGAAAACGATAATAAAAATATTCGTTATTTCAATTCTGTTTTTTCTCGCTGCATGTACGCCGAAAAAAGAAAGTAAAGATGAACATGCCGGAATGGATATGATGACGGACATGGTTCATCTGACACTTCACGAACAGGAAATTATCAATTTGAAAATTGACACGGCAAAAACAAAAACCATTTTTGAAACATCCGATTTTGTTGGCGCTGTTGCGATTGATGAAAATAATATCAGCATTATCAGTTCGCGTGTAAATGGACGAGTTGAAAAATTATTTGTTCGCAATCCGGGTGAAGAAATAAAAAAGGGAGAGCCGTTGTATGCGGTTTACAGTGAGGAATTGTTATCCGATGAAAATGAATTTCTGCTTGCGCTGAAACAACAAACTGATTTCACAAATCAAAAAAATATTGTTGATGCGTTGGTAGAAGCATCGAGAAAAAAACTTTCGTTGTGGGGATTAAGCGAATTGCAGTTGCAGGAATTGGCTCAGAAAAAACAAACATCACCAACTGTAACATTTTATAGTAATGTCAGCGGGTTCTTGTCTGAACTGAATATCAGCGAAGGAGAATATGTTTCGACAGGCACTCTTCTTTTCAAAGTCGTTTCATTGGAAACAGTTTGGGTGGATGCCGAAATTTATCAAAGTGAAATTCCTTTTCTCTATCAATCTCCTGAAATGGAATTGGAGTTTGAAGCATTACCCAATGAAATATTCAAGGGACAAATTATTCAGAACGCGCCTGTTCTTGATGCTGATAAAAAAGTTTCTTCTGTCAAAATTCTTGTCGCTAACAGCAATGGAAAATTAAAACCCGGAATGATGGCAACTGTTACAGTGAAACACAATCAGAAAAAAACACTCGTGATTCCCAAATCTGCATTAGTGCTTGGTAAGAAAATTTTAGTTTGGATAGAAACCAAACCCGGCATGTATGAAAGCCGGATGGTTGAAACTGGAATTGAAAATAAAACCGAAATAGAAATTTTATCGGGCATTCAGGAGGGTGATAAGGTGGTTTCTTCGGGTACATACTTGTTGAACAGCGCATCTATTTTAAAGAACGGCGCGAACTCAATGGGAGGAATGAAAATGTAAAATGAAAAAAAGTAAAAAAGAATAATTGAAATGCACGAGGCATTAATGAACCTGCTCACTCCATTTTTACTCAGCTTAATTGTAGCGTTGGGTATCGGGTTAATTGTTGGAATGGAGCGTGAGTTCGAAAATATTTCAGGCAAGGAACACTTTGCCGGGTTACGCGGATTTGCAATCATGTCAATCTTAGGATGTGTCACCACTTTTTTAGCAGTCGAAATCAATATCAATGTTCTGTTGGTCGCAGTGCCGGGCGTATTTCTTTTTATCAGCGTATTTCATTATTCAAAAATCCAAAAGGAAAATTTTGGAATTGTAACCGAACTTTCACTTGCACTTGTATTTTTTCTCGGAGTGCTTTCCGGTCTTCATTATATAAAAGAAGCATTAGCGGTAGCCGTTATTGTTTCTACTCTTCTGACATTAAAAAATAAATTTCGTGAAACATTAAGTCGTGTTACGGAGGATGAATTGTTTGCTTTTATAAAATTTATTATTCTTTCTCTTTTGCTTCTTCCTTTTTTACCCGACAAAAATTATGGTCCGGGAGAAATCATTAATCCGCGAAGCATTGGAATTGTAATTGTTGTTGTTTCATCACTGAGTTTTATCGG
>JAHEZG010000133.1 GCA_023251195.1 Chitinophagaceae bacterium
AATTGTGTGGCGCGCTTCACGACCAACGACTGACGAAGATGTGGAAGAATATAAATCGTTGCTTGCGCATGGTTTGGTGGCACCAACTAAAATGGAAGTGTTTGTTGCGAATGCTGATGGCTCAGATGTGCATCAGATAACCAATATGCCTGGTGCGAACTGGGCGCCAAGTTTTTCTCCTGATGGAAAACAAATTATTTTCTCAAGTAACTACGAACATGAAAAAGGTTTTCCGTTCAATTTATATCTCATCAATGTTGATGGAACAGGGTTAGAAAAAATTTCTTATTCCAATACTTTCGATGCATTCGCCATGTTTTCACCCGATGGAAAGAAATTGGTTTTCTGCAGCAACCGCCACAACGGCGGCGGACACGATACAAATATTTTCGTGGCTGATTGGGTGAAATAAATATCTTAGGTTATTGGGTGATTAGGGAATTGGGGAATTAGTTTGTTTGTGAGCATTGTCACACTGAGCTTGTCGAAGTGCGGACTAACGATAGTTGGCGCTTGAGCGCTACACACTCTTCGACAAGCTCAGAGTGACAGCGTTACAGCTTCATAAATTTCCTCACTGTTACACTTCCATCCTGCATTTTAACTTTTACAAAATAAACTCCTGCCGCAAGTTGCCTGATATTTAATTGTGCGGTTGGTTTTGTTTGGTGGAGTTGCATAACTGTTACACCGAGCGAGTTGCTGATTTCAATTTTCTTTGGTGCAATGCCGTTTAATATTTCTATTGTGAGTTCGTTAGTTGCGGGGTTGGGATAAATTCTTACAATGCTTTTCTCATTTGTTATTTTTTCATTCACAGAATTATACAATGTATCACAAGGGCTGTCAACCAATCTTCCCAAATCATAATTGGGCATGTTTGGTAAACCCAACCATGTTTTTTTACCACCGAGATTGAAACTGTTTAACTGAACATCGCATGAGGCTCCAATTGAATCAGGTGAATTGATTGTGCTTAGATTCATATTGTAAATTGAATAATTATTAGAAGGAGCGCTACCATGACACATTGTTAAATAAATAATATTATTAGGCGCCAATTCTAATTGGGCAAATATGTCTGAAAATATATTACTCGGGCAAATTACTTTGTAAGTAATATTAAGATTTGCACCATTAATTCTAAGTTGAAATAATGTGTCAGAAGATGTACAGTACAGATTATTTCCATCAGGGGAAAAACAACAGCCATAAATAGAGATTGGATTTGAAAAGGAAGCAAGGAAGTCATGAAAAATAAAATTACTCAAATGCCCATTACACCTGTCAAAGTTCAATACTTCAAGAATACCTAAGGCATTTAAACAAGAAGCTATTTTATCACCCTTTTTTGAGACAGAAATTTCTCCAACAGTAATTCCCTCTGAGAGTCCAAGACCAATTTGTTGAATACTTGTATCATATATTCCTTCAGGATTTACAAGAATTTTAAAATATCCACTTGCTCTCTTACCTATCAACCACCAATCTCTGCCATTGCCATGTTTTATTGCTGCAATCTGTTCGTACAAACTATCCACCCCATATGCTTTAACATTTTTCATGTTGTTTTCAATTGCACCATTTCCTCCATTCAAATTCATATTAACTACTGAATAGTAAACTCCAATTGCCGAGTTATTCAATCCATAAGGATTTACATAAAAAAGAAAATAAAGCGAATCTCTGCTAGGCCAAGGTAAAGTTAGAATACCATTGGAAGTTGAAATTCCACACCAGATACTATCTCCATTTGGCATTAGATTATTATTTCGGTCATACACTTTCCAACCATTTGAATAAAATAAAAGGTTTCCATTTGTATCAGAAATACTTGCATCGGCTTCTAAGGGGTTACCATCACCAAATGACAAGCAACCTGATTCATTGCTAAAGAAAATAGTTGGTGTAACAGTATTAAAATTTATTCCAACGCTATCAGGCAAAACCCACATTCGTTCGCGGTTATGATTTTGCGCAAAACAAAAAGTTGTAACAGAACAAAGCAGCAGAATAAAAATATTTTTAAAGCAGCGCATGAAATTTTTTCTATTAAAGTTTTTTAAAAAAATATTTACTGCTAATGTATTGTATTCACCACAGAGTTTCTCTGAGTATTTCTCAGAGTAACACTGAGTTTTTTCTTTTAGATTTTAGTAATGAAAATTATTCTCTGTGAAACTCTGTGCAAAACTCTGCGCTACTCTGTGGTTAAGAAAAACTTTGTGGTTAAAATTTCAAAGTTGGAGATTAAATATTCTTCTTCATCTTTAGCGAAAAGAAAATCAGTATGGAAAGATTTCAGGGATTGATTGGAATTATTTTAATTCTCGCTATTGCCTTTCTGGCATCGAACAACAAACGACGGATTAATTACCGTCTTGTTATCAGCGGAATTTTATTGCAGATAACCATTGCATTTTTAGTTTTAAAAGTTACACCGGTTACCAATTTCTTCAAGTGGATTGGAAATCAAATCGGGCACATCGAAGGTTTTGCCAAGCAAGGCGCTTCGTTTGTTTATGGAGGAATAATGGTGGACAATCATGCGGGCGGCACTTCGCCTTACGGGGCTGAGCACATGTTCATCTTCGGGTTCAGTGTAACAGCCACCATTATTTTAGTGTGCGCACTCGTAGCTATCTTTTATCATTTCGGCATTATGCAAAAAATAGTTTCGGTCATTGCCATTGCCATGAATTTTGTGATGCGCGTGAGCGGCGCCGAAGCACTCAGCAATGTAGCGAGCGCATTTGTGGGACAGGTGGAAGCTCAGGTAATGATTCAACCGTACTTAAAAGGAATGACCATGAGCGAACTGCTCGCGAGCATGAGCGGAAGTCTGGCGTGCATTGCCGGCGGAATTTTAATTGTGTATGTGAACTTCGGAGCGAGTCCGGAATATTTATTAACTGCAAGTTTAATGGCAGCGCCCGGTGCATTGGTGATTTCGAAAATTGTATGGCCCGAAACGGAAGAAAGTCAAACAATGGGTAAAGTGAAATTAGAAGTAAAATCGCCATACAGCAATGTGATTGATGCCATCTCGCACGGTGCCGGCGACGGATTTAAAATTGCGATGAATGTGATTGCCATGATTATCGGTTTCGTAGCAGTGATTGCCATGCTTGATTTTATTTTAGGGAAAGTTGGTGTGTGGACACACCTGGATTTTGTGCTTTCGCTCGACTGGATTTTCGGAAAATTATTTTATCCGATGGCGTGGGCAATGGGAGTTCCTTCAAAAGATGTAAGCGCAGTTGCCACACTGATGGGAACAAAAATTACTATTAACGAATTTGTTGCCTTCTTTAATTTAACCCATGGTGTATCAGCCACACTGAGTCCGAAAGCATTAATGATTGTGAGTTTCGCCATTTGCGGTTTCGCCAATTTCAGTTCTGTGGGAATGCAGATTGGTGGCATAGGCGCACTCGCTCCCGAACGAAGAACTGATTTAGCAAAACTCGGAATGCGCGCATTGCTCTGCGGAACACTTGCCTCTTATTTATCAGCGACTATTGCGGGGATATTGATGGGATGAAAGCAGTTGGCAGTTTTCAGCAGGCAGTTTGCTGTTAGTCAATACAATTTTTTTATGAAGTTGAAATTTTTTATTTCATTTTTCTTCATCAGGAATAAAATTCAGCGAGGCAGAATTCATGCAGTAACGCAAACCGGTTGGTCGTGGACCATCATCAAACACATGGCCTAAATGAGAATGACATTTTGCGCATTGGATTTCAGTACGCACCATTCCATATGCGGTATCCTTTATTTCAATAAGCGATGAATCAGTAACAGGTTTAAAAAAACTTGGCCATCCTGTACCGGAATCAAATTTTGTATCGGATTTAAATAAGGGCGAATTGCAAATCACACAGTAATACATTCCGGTAATGTGATTGTCCCAGTACTTGTTTTTGAAGGGCGGTTCGGTACTGCACATCTGTGTTACATTGTATTGTTCGGTCGTTAATTTTTGTTTCAGTTCTTCTTTGTTTACTACAACTTCCGGTTTTTGATTTTTGTTATCCATGGCGTTTTTGTTTTGTTGTTCGGTGGTTGGTGTTTGTGCGCAGGCCGGCAGCATGCACATGAGCATTAGCAGTGCAGGCAGAAAATTTATTTTTATCATTTTACAATTGTTTGCAATCATTTACGAAGTATGGAAGATGTTTGGTTTTTGTGAAGCCACTGGTTCGTCGATTTATTTTTATTAATTTTTTTTCTGCTCTGCTCTGTATAATTTTTCTTTAGCAACTTTAAATTTATTTTAAAATAAACTTAGACCATTTAATCTGCGAATCTGTGGCTTTAATATTTTATTCTGATTTTTGTGGAATTGATTTTTAAATTTCTCTTTGCACTAAACAAATTCAAATCATGAATAAAAAGTTCAACCTCATTTTAACAATTCTTGTGCTGCTGAATGAAATTAATTCAATGGCTCAAACCAACGATCTAAAAACTTTACAGGTAAATATTTTTAAAAACGGAACTTACTTTATTGCTAAGGAATCAAAAGTGAGTGGTGAGGTTGCCAGATTTCCTGTACCGGTTGGCCCATTGCAATCTACCTTCTGGATATATACACCGAAAGAAAATAAAATTAATCGCATTTCTATTTTAACTGATACCGTTAAAGTTCCAAGATCAACAATTGCGTTTGGCGATTTTTTTTTAGCCAATAAAGGGAAACTGGCAATCGTTACTTATTCATTTGGTTCCGGAAGTTCTGTTCGAACTGTAGAAGGAATAATTAAAGAATCATCAAGCAATATGATTAAACTGGAAACTGCAGCAGGGTTTCCCATTTTTTTTCAGTCAACAAATATTCTGGAGTTCAGTTTAAAAGAAAAGGAAAACACAAAATATTCTGTTGACTCAACACTACGCATAGCAAAAGTATTTTTCAAACAACCGGTATCTGACGAAACGGTTTTGCTTTCTTATATGAGTTCCGGTATTCAGTGGCTTCCATCTTATAGTATGCGCATTGCCGCTGAAGGCAAACTGCAGCTCGAAATGAAAGCACTAATTGAAAATTATTCAGAAACAATAACTGATGCTGATGTGGTGCTTACTGTTGGCAAACCACAAATGCTTTATGGAAATACAATTGATCCCATGGTGTATGATTATTTCACAGGAGGAACAGGAGGATACACGGTAAATCCTGTTTACAATTATGGTTCGTATGCACAAGCAACTGCACCCATGATGATGTTTGATAATTCAATTGTTTCAGAAGAAAAAAGTTACGATGGATATGCAGGTGATTTAAATTACACTTACAATACCGAGGGAGAAAAGACCAATGATTTATATATCTACAAACTGGGAAAAATTTCCCTTCCTAAAAACACAAAATCATCGTTCAGTATTTTTTCATCCACTATTCCATACGAAGATTTATATGAAGTGAACATAAATGATTATGTAAATTTTTATTCCACACAAAGCATTCAGAAAAACGATGACCGGTATTTTGAAGTGTATCACAGCTTGCGTATTACCAACTCTACTAATTTTCCTTTCACCACTGCGCCGGTTTTTGTGCAGGACGAAAAATTAAATCCATTGGCGCAAGACCAGATTAAGTACACACCAAAGGGAAGTAAAGTGAAAGTGCAATTGAGCAAGGCGGTGGATGTACAGGTGAAAGGTGATGAAACTGAACTGAGTCGCTCTGATAATTTAAAGAAATTTAACAATGCGCAGTATCGTAAAGTCACCATCAAAGGTGTGGTGCATTTAGAAAATCTACAGGACAAAAACATTACACTCAATGTAACCAAAGCAATAATGGGCGAGATAACCGAAGTATCAGATGGCGGAGTAATTACCAAGCCGGGAAAATTTACCGGACTGAATCCGAATACATCATCTGAGTGGAACATTGAACTCACAGGCAATCAAAAGAAGGACATTGTTTACACTTATGATGTCTGGATTTATGCAGGGAATTGAAGCCTCAAAGTCTCACCCCTAATCCCTCTCCCAAGGAGAGGGTAACGGACGCGATAATTTTTTACGATAAAAACATTGCAATGAATGAACATGAAAATAAAGCAGCGGATGATTTGAGAATTAAATATTGGCTGAAAGAGCATATTCCTTTGAATGAAATTGAAAAGGAATTATCTGAGTCTGGATTTAGTGACGACGAAATTGCTGTGAGCATCAGAGCTTTTAAAAAAATAAAGAATGCAGGCAAACATTCCATTGGAATTACCTGTGTAATTGCAGGAGCCGTGATGGGATTTTTATCGTGCATGCTTGCTATTTTAAATCCTGTACCGGCACTGTTTCATGTTTTTCTTTATGGCATAACTCCGGTTGCCATTATTATTTTATTTATCGGGTTATATTTTTTATTCGAATAGGTGGTGAATGAAAACCTTTTCACTTTTCACCTGAAAAAAACAAAAGCAGTTCAACTATTTAGTAAGATAGCGCTTGAAAAAATCAGGATTGTGCACCTTGAAAAATTAATTCTGAAAAGGCAGACTTTAATAAAACAGCTTTTTATTGCTTTCCACAGTTTTCTGCGATCACAAATTTCTTCACCTGCATTTCGCCATTCTGCAATTGCACTTTTATAAAGTAAACTCCTGAAGAAAAAGTTTGCAGATTGATGATTGCAGATTTTTGATTTAATGTTTCAGCAAAAACTTTTCTTCCGACTACATCGGTGATTTCAATTTGATTCATCGGAATTCCGTTTTGTAATTTGATAATGACATTATCTGTTACCGGATTCGGATAAATCAATAACTCATTTTGATTTGGTAACTCTTGAATGCCAGTTGTCCATTCAGTTATGGTTGTGTTTGTAACAACCGGACTATTAAAGTCGAAATAAATGCTGGCTGTATTATAGAACGCAGGTGAGTTCTCTGTTCCCAATTTTGGTTTTATCTTGTATTGAATGTAACCGTGAGATGCCGGTTCGTTACTGCCGCTATCAGGTAAATTGATATTCGGAAAATTGAAATGAATAATTCCCCCTTCTAAAACCTGTGTCATATTCGGATGACTGTAAGCAAGCAATTGAAAAGAAGAGAAGTCGAATTTTGTATCGAGTGTATCAATGATTTGAATGTGCTCAGCAGCGGCAGTACCCGTGTTTTGAAAATGAATGGTGTAAGTGAGGTAATCGTTTGGAGTTAACAATCCATTCGGAAAAACTTCTTTCACATTCGGGTCAAAAGAATTAACAACAGTAAAGCATTGATTCAAATGATTGTTATTTTGATTGACATCTACAGGATTCGAAGTAACAGTTGCATCAATACAAACCTGCGAACCAATTAGTGCAGTATTATCAGTCAGCAAACGAATATGAAAATCATGAAAGAAATCTACTGCACCAAAATCAGCAATGTTCCAGGTGATTGTATTGCCTGTAAAAGTTGTCGGTGCAAGCGAACCTGTTGCGTAACCTGCATATTGAGCAGAACCATTTATTACAACCTGCAACTGACCACCAATTCCATTGATACAATTTGCGCCATAAAAATTTGCGAAGTCGCCTGCACTAATATTTATCAGTGATTTTCTTCCCGGAGCAATCCATCCTGAATCTTGTGCAAAAGAATTTATTACAACATCGTAATCTGAATTGCAGATAAATGCAAAATCATTATCATTATCAACTGAATCAATCGCTGAAATAATTGAAGTAAAAATTCCATTACTCGGACAAGATATTGAAATTGGAATTAAAGTACTGTCAATTTTTATTTCATAAGTTCCACTTGTATTTATAAAGAATGTATAAGCACCGTTGCTTCCAGAAAAAATTTGTTGGACAAGAGCGCCTCCAAACCATAGTTGAACCTGAATATTTGGTTCCGTGTAATCATTTGAATCGTAAATACAATTGTTGTTAGCATCGAAATATACTTTACCGGAAATATTCCAATAAACCGAACATCCATTTGGGTTAAAGATTCCACATATAGGCATTGTGTCTATTGCCGGAATATTTCCTATATGTTGAATTGCATTTGAAAGGCAAACAATACCTGTATTATGAATGATAAATTGTCCTGGAAAAAGAAAATGTGGAATGAGTGGTAAACACATTAATCCAGGATTATTTGATGCATTGAAGTAAGTCATTGAATCTGGTAAGTAAGAAAACCCATTCAAATAATTAAAACTGCAATTAAGGTGATACATTTTATTGGGTAAAGCGGGAAGACTTGTTAAACTATTATAACTACAATCAAGGAAATATAAAGATTGAGGCAATGGTGGTAATGAAGTGAGATTATTATCAATACAATGCAAATGATCTAAAAATTGAGGTAATGATGGAAGACTTGTCAGATTATTTCCTGCACAAGCAAGGGTAGTTAAACTGTCAAAATATTGTATTCCAGTTAAATCAGAAATATTATCGCCATTACAGGTTACAGATGTTTCATTTATTATTTGAACGCATGTGGTATCCAATAAATTCCCATTCATACATGACGGATAAAGCAATTGCAAATACGAAACAAAATTAGTATCCGGAATCGTCACCCACTGCGCCTTACAAAATGTAACAGAAAAAACAATCAAAAAAGTTGTAAAAATCTTTTTCATAATAAATTATTTGTTCCGAAAATTAAACAGAATAGTTAAGAGCAGAATTTTTTTCTTTTCAATCAAAAGCAAGAACTGATTTCTTAGAACTATTTAAATTCTATAAAGCTGTATTTCATTATCAAATCATCACATCAACAAATTTTCAAATCAGCCATTACATTTGCCCGCTCAAAAAAATAAATCGTAATGGCATTACAATGCGGAATAGTCGGCTTGCCGAATGTGGGGAAATCAACTTTATTCAATGCACTCAGCAATGCAAAGGCACAGGCAGCCAATTTTCCGTTCTGTACCATTGAACCAAACATTGGTGTTATCACAGTGCCCGACGAGCGGCTGAACGAACTGGCTAAGTTGGTGAACCCGAATAAAATTGTTCCGACGGTGGTGGAGATTGTTGACATAGCCGGTTTGGTAAAAGGTGCAAGCAAGGGCGAAGGTCTCGGCAATCAATTCCTTGGCAACATCCGCAATACCGATGCAATTATTCATGTGGTGCGCTGCTTTGATGATGATAATGTGATTCATGTGGATGGCTCGGTGAATCCTGTGCGCGACAAAGAAATTATTGATACCGAATTGCAGTTGAAAGACCTCGAAGCCATTGAAAAGAAAATTGCCAAGGAGAAAAAACAATTAAAGAACGGCGACCGCGAAGGCAAGCGTGGATTGGAAGTGTTGGAAATTTATCTGAAACACTTGCAGGAAGGCAAAAGTGCTCGCAGTGTTCCGGTTACCGATGAAGAAAAGAAAATTGTAGCTGATGCATTTCTGCTGACTGATAAACCCGTGTTGTATGTATGCAATGTAGATGAAGCAAGTGTGCTCACCGGCAACAAACACACGCAAGCATTGATGAATGCAGTGAAGGATGAGAATGCGCAGGTAATTATTATTTCAGCAAACATTGAAGCAGAGATTGCCATACTTGAAAGCGCCGATGACCGCAAAGCATTTTTGAGCGACATGGGATTGAACGAACCCGGAGTAAACAAACTCATTCACTCAGCATATAAATTATTAAACCTCGCCACTTACTTCACCGCAGGTGTTCAAGAAGTTCGTGCATGG
>JAHEZG010000134.1 GCA_023251195.1 Chitinophagaceae bacterium
CAAGTGTAACCAGTGGTTGCCCAATTGGTTGCATTCAGAAACGTTGTTTCAACATTTACTACACGCATTCCGGTGTTACCTAAAGTAGCACTACCCGGTACAAGGAAAGTTCCAATTTTGGTGTGATTACCTGAAGCAGCTACAGGTTGAGTATAAGCTTGTTCACCGGCATCGGCAAATGAACCATTCTGATTGTAATCAATGTAAATCTGGAATCCGTTTCCGAATGCACCGCCACAAGATGTTTGTGTCAATGAGAATGAGCAGGTTGATGCCTGACCAAGATTCGGAGCAGTTACAAATCCAATGTAATTTGAATAACGCATGTTAATAGAACCGGCACCAGGGCCTGTTGTTGCACATGTAGATGAATTGTTTAATGTTGTTGAACCTGTTACAGTAACATTAAAAATTTCTTCATCGGCTGTACTGCTTGCAAAAACGCCAGGGTAGCAAAGATTTGCCGGATTCATACCAATTGACAAGGTGTTACTTGGAGTTGATAAACCACTGTTTGAACAGGTAGTAACCAAGCGATAGCAACTTGCAAGTGTTTGTGTAGTTGTTACACTGTTTGCACTTGTTCCGCCAACAATATTTACCCAAGCACCACAACCAACAGACGATTGCCATTGATTAGTAATACCGGCTCCAAGAGTTGAACCTGTAGAAGTCATTGTAAAAGATCCACCTGAGCATACATTGGAAGGACCAGCAGCAACTGCAACAGCAGGTGCACCAGCACAAGGCAATGATGGAGTCCAGGTAAATGTTCTTCCGTTTACAGGGTTATTACCTGAAGAAATGGTCATTGTAGAAGCATTGGTTGCTCCTGCAGTAGATGCAGCATAACTTGTAACGCGGGTAGAAAAATCTGTGGTAACATTTCCAATAAGACCAATAGGACCTGAGTAAACTCCGGCATTGGTTACTGATGTTCCGTGAATGATTTGAACAACATTGGTTGTTTCATATAATTTAATCTGAATATCCACTGTGTAACCTGCATCGCTCCACTGAGGGCGGAAACCAGGATACTGAATTGTTAACACCTGATTTGGTGCAACACCTGATAACTGATAAGTACAGGCAGTAGATCCAACAAGTGCATCTCTTCCCATGAACTCAATGTTATTTGATTGAGTGGTAAAGAATCCACCAGCTAAAGCACCAAGGCGAATAAATCCATTGGAAGCAACAGAAAACTGTGTGTAGTTGAAACCACCGTAACCGAATGTAAATCCGATAGGTAATAATCCTGAACCGGCATCATCGGTTAAAGCAGCTAATGCCACAGTACCACCTACGGTAGCTGTATAAGTACCATTGGTTTGTGTGAATGCATAACTGTTAATTGTTTGAGCCATTGAGGTAGTGCCCCAAAAGCTAAAAGCGATAACCAAAGCAATAAATGCCTTGGATAGCTTCATTAGTTGTGTATTGTTATTTCTCATGATTAGGTTGGTTTATTTATTTGCCTCGGCCATGTGCTGAGCGTACAAATAATTGGTTTTAAAAATGCTGGTGAAATCTCCGCTCTGTATATAAGCCAATTCCTCAGCAGTTACAAACTTTGCAAAATCAGGATTTGCTTTTACCCACTGGATGTAATGATTTACATACGCATCAAAATCAGATCCGTAAGGAACCGTTAAATCAATCAATGGTTTTACAAACACAGTTACTTCCTGTGTGGTTGCATTCAACACAGTAACATTTCCTCTTTCATCAACTTTAGTAGCACCGGTTGGTGTTTTATGCAGGCTGATGTTTGGATCGGAAGGCTGCATGTAATCAGCCTGGTTTGAAAACTTTACTGCGTTGGTTTGCGTGTTTCCATTTTCTGATGATTGAGCACTTGCCTGATGGCTTAGTGTTAAGCTCAACACCATAATCATTAAAACAGCAGCAGCATGAAAAAACTTTTGTTTCATAAGCTTGGTTTTTGTTTTGAAATTTGGTTTGATTGGTTTAAAAAAAATGAATTAGTGAGTAGGACAATTAAATAACTGAATGAATTTTCAGTTAATTTTTCGTGGTAGAGGTCTCTGTTGTCCCCCGACAGATGACCAAATGTTAATCGTTTGTAAATGTTTTTTTCATAGGCGCATTTTTATTTGCGGTTATAAAAAAACAGATTTGATGAATTGGTAAGTAGTACTATTTGGCGAGCGGTTCAGATATTTGACAAGTGGATAACCCGCTTTTTTATAAACATTTTACCGCCCTGCAAGGCTATACATTTTTACTGAACTTTTATTTTTTTTCTTTCAGGCAACTGTGTTTTTCATTGGGAAAATTAAGTTTCCCATTGCATCCCTGCGGCTTTTTCTTTCAGGGTGCGGAATGTGCATGCTAATTATTTTTATTCCACACTGTTTCGCTATTCAAAAAACAGATTAAACATTAGGGGGTATTTAAACTTTTCGATCACAAATTAAAAACAAATTTTAGCCGTGGCAAAAGTTAATCGAAAATTCAAATTACCTGCTGTTAACATGATTCAGAAATCAAAAACATACAGGTTACATTTTAACAACCGGAATGCTGCTTTCACTGCCTTTGATGCGGTGTTCGGTAATCCGTTTGCCGCCAACTGGCTTACTGCAATTAATGCTGCCGAGGCGCAAGACACTTACGAAACACTCGAAGATCAGCAGCAAACTGAAACTGCTGAGGTAAATGCTGAATTGGTAAAGGCGCAGAAAATATACATTGAACTAAAGTATTTTATTGAAAAAGCTTTTCCTGATGCATTCACCATCAGAAATGAATTTGGGTTGGATACTTACAGTGAAATCCGAAGCAGTCAGCCGGAGATGATTCAGTTTTTTTCTAACATGCATGATAAAGCTGAAAATAAATACAAAGCAGAATTGATAGAAGCAGGTTATACTCAACCAAAAATTGATGAGATTGAAACCATAAAAAATTCGCTCGATACTGAAGATCAGGAGCAAGAAGTTTTCATTGATGAAAATGCGCTTGCCACCAGCACACGCAATCAGGTTTATAATGTAGCATGGGAATTTGCTCAAAAGGTAAATCGTGCAGCGCATGTTATTTATGCCGATGATGCCGATACACTCAATCTGTTTTTGCTTCCTCCATCAGATGCCCCTGCCGAAATTTTCAGTTTGCTGGGTTTGGTTACAGATGCTGCCACTGCTGCTCCACTTGCCGATGTGGATGTGGAAGTGCTTACTACGCCAAACCTGTATACCACTATTGCCGATGGGGTTGTATGGTTTTGTGCTGGCTGATGGCGGGTATGATGTATCGTTTAAAAAAACCGGTTATGTAACACAAATACTATCGGTTACAGTGGTAGCCGGCGCTCCGGTTACATTCGATGTAGCCCTTGCCGTTTAACGATTCTTGACTGATTGTCCTGATTAACCTGTTTTCATTTTAAACCCCGGATAAATTATTTTTATTCGGGGTTTAATTTTTCAGGCAAAAGGTGTGAAGTGTTTTATTTAACCGAACAAAAAAAATTTTTTCCGGCTTGTGCCGAATGGTTGATTAAATAAAAAACTTAAAATCAAAAATGGACCAAACCAACCGATACAAACCTTGCCGAAGTTGCGGATCAGAAATATACCGAAAAGCAAGGCGGTGCAAGTATTGCGGTGCCTGGCAATACACCTATATGTGGAATGTGATTTTATTGCTTTTGATAATTGCAGCGGTGCTGTTGGTTTTTAACCTCTGATTATTTTATGGGTGATGCATTGCTCTTTAAAACAATGTTGCTATCAGTTTTTTTTAACCACTAAAAAGGAAACTGTTTTATTGCTTTTGCTTAAATCAAATTTTTAAAAATAAAAGTTGCCCTTCGCTGCCTTTGCCACGGGGTTATATTCAAATTTTAAGTTGCGTTTAAATTAGACTTCTTCGGAAAATGCTTTTGGTTTTATTGCGGAGTCTTCGACAGGCTCAGACTGACAGTATTAAAAAGCGTCAATGTCACACTGAGATTGTAGAAGTGCTATTTTCCGAAAAGTCTATTGAAAGCAGGCGGTTTGCAGAGTACACCTTTCGCATTCGCTCCTGTTGATTTATGGCAGACAAAAATTTCTGTTTTTTAAACAGTATTTTAATATCCATTTAACGAATTATTAATTCATTTGACAAGCGGTAAGATTGATTCTATTGAATAAACTGTTATTCTTAATGACGGAGTTGCGGATAACACTTTTTTTAAAAAACTATTTTCATCTTTGTGTAATAACATTCAGGTGACCATAAAAATAAAATGATGAATATGCTGATTACAATTTTACTAACCGTGGCCGGCCTGATAGCTCTGCTGTTAATAGTTGCACATTTCATGAAGCGAGAACATTATGCGAAGCGCGAAATCATTATTAATGCACCGCGGCAAAAAGTATTTGACTATATAAAGCTGCTCAAAAACCAGGATGAGTTTAACACCGGTGCAATGGAAGACCCGAACAGAAAAAAAGCATTTAAAGGAACCGATGGAACTGTTGGATTTATTTATTCGTGGAGCGGAAATAAAAATGCAGGTGAAGGCGAAAAAGAAATTAAGAATATTATTGAAGGAAAAAGCATTGAATCAGAAATTCGGTTTGTAAAACCAATGGCGGCCACTGCCACTATCATCATGGAAACTGAATCGTTAGCTGATCATCAAACCAAAGTAAGCTGGAGCAATGCAGGTAAATTGAAATATCCTTTAAACCTGTTGATACCGATAATGGAAAAACATGTTGCAAAAGACATGGCTACCAGTTTGACTGCGTTGAAAAATATTTTAGAGAAATAAATTCTTCAATTAAAAAAATCAATTCCAAAATTATGAGTGAAGCACAAAAATCAATTCCGAAATGGATACTTATTGTAACCGCACTTTTTGCACTGATGGAAATGCTGGTGAGCATAACCATATGTCTGTCGCCGCAATCGGTTTTAGAAACAGTTGATCTGAATGCAAATGGTGTTTACTACTTATTTTATATGTGGGCATCACGGCAATTTGCGCTCGGAGTAATTCTTGCATTTGCCGCTTTTAAAAAATCAATTCCAATGCTCACAGTTGCTTATGTTTTCTTTTTTGTGATGTTCGCCGGCGATTTCTTTATCGGCATTTCACAAAAAGAAAATGCGTTAATCATCAGTGCCCTGGTCATGTGCCTGATATCTTCGGCCTTGTTGTATGTCATTAACAGGAAAAAATAATTGCTGAATAAAAATTCATCTTCATAAATAAAAATAACTGACATTGAAATCGAAGATTCATTCACACCTTCAACTTTTTAATAAAAGCATGAATAAAAAAATAATTTTAATCGCATTATCAATAGCCACTTCATTCTGTTTTGGTTTTGCTTTCAAATCAATCATTACAAACAACTCAAACACCGGCACAAAAATGAAAAGAGTAACAGGTATCGGCGGCATCTTTTTTAAATGCAACGACCCCAAAGCAATGCGTGAGTAGTACAAGACTCACCTCGGTTTAAACACCAACGAATACGGAGCCGTGTTTGAATGGAGACAGGCAACAGACTCTACCAAAAAAGGTTTTTCGCAATGGAGTCCGTTTAAAGAAACCACAAAATATTTTGAACCATCAACCAAGCAGTTCATGATCAACTACCGCGTTGAAAATTTAGTAGCGCTGGTTGAAGAACTGAAAAAAGAAGGAGTAACCGTAACCGATACCATTGAAACTTATGACTACGGAAAGTTCGTTCACATCATGGATATGGAAGGGAACAAAATAGAATTGTGGGAAGCCAATGACATCGTTTATGAAAAAATGGGACTGGAATTGGGAAGTGAAACCACTAAGTAAAGTTTGATTTGATTCCGGTAAGCATCGCTCGAGGAATGGGGCTGCAACCATCCGGAACGCTACTTAGATAAAACAATTCTTATGAACAATACATTGAGAGTTTACAGAATGGCTTTTGCAACTGTTTATCCGCTTTACATTAAGAAAGCAGAAAGAAAAGGGCGCACCAAAGCTGAAGTGGATGAAATAATATACTGGCTCACGGGATATACCCGGCAAACATTGCAAAAACAGATTGACGTTAAAACTGACTTTGAAAATTTTTTCGCTCAGGCCCCGCACCTGAACCCGAATGTTTCAAAAATCACCGGAATGATTTGCGGATATCGTGTGGAAGAAATTGAAGACCCACTCATACAAAAAGTTCGTTACATGGATAAACTGATTGATGAGCTGGCAAAAGGAAGAGCAATGGAAAAGATTTTAAGAAAGTAACATTGAAATTTATGTCGAGCACACCAATTCTGTATCACGGCACAAAGGCAAACAGGAAAAAAGGCGACCTGATTGAAGCCGGCTATCAATCAAACTACGGGAGCCGGAAAATTGCAAATTATGTTTACCTGACTGCTACTTTGGATGCCGCTGTTTGGGGCGCCGAACTTGCTTTGGGCGATGGGCCTGGCAGAATTTACATTGTGGAACCAACCGGCCCAATTGAAGATGACCCCAATTTAACCGACAAGAAATTTCCCGGCAACCCAACAAAGTCGTACCGGTCACGAAATCCGCTTCGTGTAATGGGTGAATTAACTGATTGGTCGGCACACGCACCGGAGCAACTCAACGCTATGAAAGATAACCTTGAGCGATTAAAACAACAGGGCATTGAAGCAATAACAGATTAAACTAAAACATAAAATAAATTCAGCTGCAATAAATAATTCAGAAAAAAATTTTGAATGATTAAATCAATATTTAATTGAAGAACAACGAAGGTGCATGCAAATGTGCCGAATAAAAAAACTATGGATTGATTGCTTTATTTTTGATTTGAAAATTATTTAACCTCCTCAAAAGCACCTTTTAAAATGCAGGCCAAACCCATTGCCCCGCAAAAATATTTACACGCTAAAATAAAAGCCATTATTGCGTTCAGCATTTTTGCGCTTGCTCTGGCCACTGTATTAAATATTTTATTTCAATGCAGCACTAAAATTGAATCCACCTCCCAACAAATAAAAAGCGCCTACGAGCGCAAGTTAGCGCTCAGCGAAATACTTGCTGTGGTTACCGATCTTGAAACCGGCGCCCGCGGTTACGCCATAACCGGCAACGAAAAATACCTCGAGCAGTCCAATAAATCCATTGGCACCGTTTTTAACAAACTCACCTGGCTAATAAACAACACGACCGATCCGCAATCGGCAACAGCGCTCGCCGCACTTGAAAACCTGGTTGATAAAAAAATTGATAACTCCAGCCTCACCATTGAATTGCGCCGCAATAAAAACGCTGCTGCTGCCATTCAAAACATACAGCAAGGCGATGGCAGAATTTTTATGGATAGCATTCGTGCCATCGTAAAAAATTCGCTGACCCAACAAAATAAATTGATCAGTGAAGCACGATTGAGCGAAACCGAACTGGAAAAATTTTATTCGTTGATATATATATTGTTTGCTGTGTTATTAATTGTGTGTGTGGTGGTGGTATTTTTTATGATGCGCAACATTTTTTTATTGCTTCACCAATCAACCGATGAATTGTTGCATTCCAATAATTTTTTAACCTCGCTGCTCGAAAACATACCCAACATGGTGTTTGTTAAAGATGCACAGGAGTTGCGCTTTGTTCGGTTTAATAAGGCCGGTGAAAAACTACTCGGCTACAAGCGGCAGGCGTTGATTGGAAAAAATGATTACGATTTTTTTCCAAAAGAACAAGCTGATTTTTTTATTGCCAAGGACCGTGAGGCCATTGCCAATGAAGGCGTGATGGATATAAAGGAAGAGCTGATCGATACGGCAAACGGAAAGCGCTGGCTTCGCACCAAAAAAATTGTACTAAACGATGACCATGGAAAACCGGCCTACCTGTTAGGCATATCTGAAGACATTACCGAACAGAAATTATTGCATGAAAAAGAAAAGCAGCACGCCAATGAAATAATCAGTCTGTTTAACAATGCACCATGCGGATACATCAGCACAGATTTAAACGGGAAAATAGTTGAGGTTAACGATACCTTTTTAAATTGGTTGGGCTATTCGCGCAATGAAGTATCCTATCAAATGCAAACCCGATTGCTGGTAATGGAATCGTTTCACGATGTATTTAATTATTACTACATCCGCTTCCGGTCGGGCGAAATAAAATCGGTGAACGACCTTGAAATTCAATTTAAACGGAAAAACGGAAGCGCCTTTTTCGTGCGCATTAACATAGTGGCCGAATACGATTTGGAAGGAAATTTTATAAAAACAAAGGCATCGCTGTTTGATGTAACCCAGCATAAAAAAGAACAACTGACCATTACAAAAAATTAGTTTGGTTACTTGTTTTTTATTTTTGCATAACGGCTAATCTGCTATCAGGTGCCGCAATCTAGATTTTACTTCTGACGCTTTGCGCCTCGAAAATTCCAGTTCTACATTTCCTTTCATCAGCAATTTGCGATCGTGTAGGTTGGTGATTTTAATCACCTGAAAAATATTAATCAACTGCGAACGGTGCATGCGCATAAACATGTTTTTATCCATTTGCTTTTCATGAAAATTTAAATTGCGCGAACTCACAATCTGCTTTCCGTTTTCCAGATAAAAAATACTGTAAGCCTTTTGCGCTTCCACCCGCACCACATCGCTTTCCGGAATAATTATTTCGCCGGTTTTAAATGTGCGCAGCATAATGGTTCTGTTTCCGCGAAGCTGGTTGCGTAAATCAAGCAGCACATTCACATCCAGTTCGGCGGTGTTCAATACATACTCCGTAATTTTTTTTTCAAGTAATTCGGTTTTCATAGCTGTATTTGTTGGTTAAATGAGTGGCGAATAAGCAACCATTCATTTACAACATTATACAGGTGGTAATTAATAGCCATTAAATTGGTATTAAAATCTTGTTAAAGTTTTTATTGGGCATAAACCGCAAAGTAAACACAGTAAACACACCGGGTTTTGATAACACTGAAATATCTGCGTTGTGAATATTAATAATGTTTCGGACCAGGGCCAATCCAATACCATGACCTTTGATTCCCGAAACATTTTTACCTCTTGAAAACGGATTAAAAACAGAGGCCAGGTCGTCGGGCATAATTCCAATGCCGGTGTTTTTAATCGAAACCGTCAACCAGCCGTACTCATCAATGTCAAATGCAACATGCACTGTTTTTTCAACTGAAAATTTACAGGCATTTTCAAGCAGGTTATTAAAAGCCACCTTCAGTAAAAATGCAATGCCGTTAACGGTCAGTTGATTTTCATTTTCAAGTTTATCGCTGATAATGATCTCGATATTAAAGCCGGGATAATGATTCAATACATCGGTGCGGGCTTCGAGCAACAATTCATCGAGGTGCACCAATTCAAAAATTTTGCTTTTCTCAATGTTGGATGTTTTAGCCATCATGAGCAAATTATTAAAAAGCACATTAATATTTTTTGCATCGGCCAGTGTTGATTCAATAACCTTTTTATAAGCTTCGGCATCACGCTCCTTCATTAATGCCACTTCCAACTGCCCTGTTACAGCGGTTAACGGATTGCGGATTTCGTGCGCGGCATTGGCTATAAAATTGCGTTGCAACTCAAAAGAATTTTCGAATCGTTCGAGTAAGCTGTCAAAAGTTTTTATGAGCAAATCAATCTCGTCGTTATTTCGGTGTT
>JAHEZG010000432.1 GCA_023251195.1 Chitinophagaceae bacterium
ATTTTCCCCTTGTACCAGCAATCGCGCAAACCAAATGCTGATGCCATACTCGAACTTGCGCTGAATAATTTTATAGAGATGCGCGATTTGGTTGCCGACAAAAAATTCCTTCGCAAAAAGCAGATTGAAAAAATGATTGCAAATGCTTTTCCCGAAAAATTTATTCCTGCATATTCCATGGTTTCATTCACTCATATTCCATACGCCGAAGCACAACGGATAGGTAAACACCGCGATGAATTATTAGAGAAATTATTTCTGGTAGAAAACTTAGAGGAGAAATTTTCTTCTGATGAAATTCAGCAGGTGATTAAGGATTACCTTTAAGCACCGCGAATGAAAAAACTTTTTCTCCTTATTTTAATTCTTGCTTCGCTGCAAAGTCTTGGGCAGAAGCAAGGAAACATTTGGTATTTTGGAGATCATGCAGGACTGGATTTTAGTAGTGGTAACCCAATCCCCCTTTATAATGGTGCAATTTTTATTGATACTACTATGTGGGGACATTACGGAGAAGGAACATCGGCAATAAGTGATAGTGCTGGAAACTTATTGTTCTATACTGATGGTGAAAGAGTATGGAATAACCTTCACCAAATAATGCCAAACGGCGATAGCTTATTAGGCCATTGGTCTTCTACACAATCATCGCTTATTGTTCCGCTTCCTGGCAGTCAAAGGTTTTTCTATTTATTCACAACTGATGCCTTTATTCAACCTGACTTTCTAAAAAATGGTTTCAGGTATAATGTCATTGATATGTGTCTTGATAATGGTAGAGGTGATATTGTATCAAATGAAAAAAATATTAAATTGGTTGACACTGTTGCAGAAAAACTTATAGGTGTTAGACATCAGAATGGAAATGATTATTGGATTGTAACTCACAAATTCTTTTCGAATAAGTTTTATTCCTTTAGGTTATCTTCTGGTGGATTAGTAGATACTATTATTTCAAGTGTAGGATCGATTCATCAGGATTCATGCACTCTCAATTATCCTGACGGGGCAATTGGGCAACTTAAAAGTTCTCCGGACGGAACCAAATTAGCATTAGCAAAAGGAAATACTTGCAATGATTTTGTTGAGTTGTTTGATTTTGATAATTCAACCGGAATAGTTTCAAATCCAATAAGACTGCTTTCTGATTCTACATTTATTAATTTTTATGGCGTTAGTTTTTCTCCCGACAATAACAAACTCTATATCGGTGAATTAATAGCAACATCTGGAGATAAAATATTTCAATTTGACTTGACACTAGGAAGTGCTCAATCGATTATTAATTCGAAAACAGTTATTGCGAGTTCAGTTAATGTTGCAAACTTTTTTAAATCTTTTCAACTAGCACCTAACGGTAAAATTTATATTGCTTTGAATCACAGGGACTACTTGTCGGCAATTGATTATCCAAATAATCCGGGTCTGTCTTGTAATTTTAATGACACGGCAGTTTCATTAGGAGGTAGATTTTGTAGTTATGGACTTCCTAATTTTATTGATTCTTATTCCTACTCAAATAATTTGATCGATTGTGGTGAAGGTTTTGTTGAAGAAAATAATATTCATTTATCTATCTATCCCAACCCCGCACAAGATGAATTAACGGTTGAAGTGCTTAATGGCATTGCACCAAGGGAAATAGAAATAGTAAATGCTTTAGGAGTTCAAGGTTTGAAGCTAAAAATTCAAAGACCGAATACACAAGTGAATATTCACTCATTTCCCGTCGGAATTTATTTTGTAAAAGTGAAAATGAATGACGGAAGCATTCAGGTAATGAAATTTGTGAAGCAGTAAAGAAAACTTATACCGCAAAACTTTCTCCGCAAGCACAAGTGCGTGTTGCATTCGGGTTCACGAAATGAAATCCTTTTCCGTTCAGCCCGTCGCTGTGGTCGAGCGTAGTGCCGCACAGATATAAAAAGCTGCGGAGGTCAGTAACAAGTTTCATTCCTTTATCTTCAAACACCTGGTCATCTTTTTTCATTTCGTGGTCGAAATCCATTTTATAACTCAAGCCACTGCACCCGCCGCCAACTACTGAAACACGAACGAAGTAAGAATTATCTTTTCCTTCGGATTTCAGTATTTCTGTCACTTTGTTTTTTGCGTGCTCGCTAATCTGTATCATGGTTTTAAAATTTACTTCAGCAAATTTATGCTTTCACCACGGAGTAACACAGAGTTATTTCACAGAGTTCCCACGGAGTTCTAAAACTCTGCGATACTCCTGCTTCAAACTCAGAGAAACTCTGTGGTTAAAATTTATTTTCATCTTTGTAAAAAATCATTTTCTCCATGCTGAAAGTCGAACACATTGGAATTGCGGTAAAGAATTTAGAGGCGAGTAAAAAATTATTTGATACACTGCTGAACACGCCGTGCTATAAAATTGAAAATGTAGAATCAGAAATGGTGAGCACTGCCTTTTTCAAAACAGGAGATACAAAAATTGAATTGCTTGAAACCACAAACCCCGAAGGA
>JAHEZG010000433.1 GCA_023251195.1 Chitinophagaceae bacterium
TTTTAGAAGGGACTTAAAGAATATTGAATTTGATGGGGTATCTGGAATTTTAGTAAATTCAATATTTAGAAAATCCATTCTGTAATTTCTTAACGCTTTTTTTAATTCATCGTACTCCTCATGTTTGGGTTCCAATTCGTAAAGGGGCATAATAAAATTTCGTTCGGAAATACTTTTTTTTAGCAAGTGAATTAGCATTGAATCTGAAAACCGATGTTGACTTTTTAACCGAATACTATCAGGTGAATGTTGTGAAAAACACAATCGGTTAGCATAATTGAAATAGGCATCAGTCATTAATATTTCCGCTTGAGCATACAAGGCAGCATCATTTATTTCAACGGAATCTGTTTTTGATTTTTTTAGTAAAGAAATTATTTTATTCAGGTGAAGAAATTGAGTATCTATTCCTGCATCGGGTGCATTTTGCACCAGAAATAAAAGTGAATCTGAACTCCAAATCCACGAACTGCTGTCAGTCCAGATTGGAGTAAATTGGTTTGACCTGTAAAATTCAACCACCGCTTGCGCACAAAAAATATCGCGAACCAATCCTGCCTCAGAAGCAAGATAATTAATACGCCTGTGGATATTTCGGCTGATTGCAGCACGAAGTCGAACCGGGTTTTTTACAATGTCTTTCTCCTTTGGAATTTTCGGATTACAGGATGTGGTAATAATTATAATTCCGATAATTTTTAAAAATAATTTTAAACCAGAAATAACAGTGCGAATCATAATTGTAAACTTAAGCAGCTATTTGCTTAAAAAAATTGCGCCCATCTTTTCAGTTTTTAACAAATCTTTTTATAGTAAATCTATTCCCTGAACAAATTTTAATAAAATAAATACCGGGCATCAATGGTTTAATATTTTTTTTAAAACTTATTCCGGAAAAAATAATTAATGATTCTTTTGCAAGCGATCGGCCGGTAGCATCTGTTATTTCAAAAGTGTAATTTTTATTTTTTTTCAAACCTGAAATGGTTAATGTTTCTGACGATGGATTTGGAAAAACAACTATTGAATTTTCATAATTCAACCACGAAGCAAAAGTTGTATCTGCAGTGGTATCAACGGGATAGTTGGTTTGTAAATAGAGTCGGTAAATTTTATGGTTGGCTGAACTTAAACCTGCATTGGCCATAGAAGCTTTTATGCCGGCATATAAATATCCAATCATTGTTCTTCCGGTATCTTTCCGTAAATTGTAAATTCCATGATCAAATTGAGCGCCACGGTCAGATGGAATAAAAACCATATTGCTGCCTAAAAGTCCCGGCATTTTTAAATCAAGAATAGTTTCTGTTGATGATCCATCTGGTTTTTTAGTTTGAACAGTTATGTCATTAATAAAAGGAACAAGAGAATCTTTTACAAGAGTTGCTGAACTATCATTGAAATTATACAAACTTATTCCACCAAAAAATACCTGAAACATTTCGTTGGTCGTGCTGTCAAATAATGAAACCACCGGGCAGGTATACTGACTCATTTTTTGTTCGAAAGTATCTACCATAAAATTTACGCCATCAAAAAATATTGGATTTAAATACGGCCAGTCCTGGTTTTTACGAAAAACACCACCATAAGCAGCAATGCCTGTTTGTCCGGCTGAGCTTTTATAATACTCAACATTTAAATCGCGTCGATGAAAATTAGCTGAATCAGAAACCGAAGAATAATTGTTGATGGAAACCACAGTGCCATTGTCAGCAATATTAAATTTACGGAAAGACTCGGTATAAAACTGATTGTAAATTACAAATTGCTGATTATAAAATCCATCGAACCTGTGACCCATTACCAAATAAAAATCGCTTCCGAGTTTAATTAATTTGCCACCTGTTACCGCAGCAATGGTGTCATATGTATTTCGTATGTGTTGCATGGCGCTTGTTGTTGATTGATTTATAACTGCATCAATCATTTCGTCAACATCAATTGAAATTATATTGGGTGCAGTATAAAAACCTGTGTTTACTTCCCAGGTGTAGCCACCTAAAATAAAGAGGTTATTACCTTCTTGCCAGAATTGTGTATTTGTGGTTCGGAGCAATGAATGATAAATGGAATCAAGAGAATCTACCGGATAAGCAAAGACTTGCCAATTGGCTGTATCAACAACAATTATATTGCTGTTTGCATAGGTAGCTTCAAATGAATTATTCGTACTGAAACCATGCAATCCTTCTGACCGTCCGGTCAAAAACAACCACTTACTACCGGACCGTGCAAAAGCAAAAGAATGAATTCCAGGAAGATCGGCAATGGTGCTGTCAATTTCTTCAATATAAATTGAAAAGGGAAGCGAGTCAATTGCCGTTTGAGCTTTAACATTTAAATGCATCAAACAGATGATTGAAATAAAAATAAATTTTTTCATGGTGTGAATTTAACTGCGCAATTAAATATATTTTGCAGCAGCAATTTATTTATACAGACAATTTTAAAATAAACACTTTAATAAATCGATTCTCACTT
>JAHEZG010000135.1 GCA_023251195.1 Chitinophagaceae bacterium
TTTGCCATGACTCTTCACTCAACCGAACATTGCGCGAACTCATGGCGAGGCCGCTTGATTCGCGCACAATTTCGCACACTGCTATTTTGGTAGGAAGATTTTCCAACTCTATCATCTTGCGGATGATTTGTATCTGCTGAAAATCTTTCTGACCGAGGTACAACAAATCAGGATTTACTTTTTGCAGTAAGCGGTACACCACATTTGCCACTCCCTGAAAATGCCCGGGACGAAAAGCAGCTTCCAGTACTTTATCATAATATCCCAAATCATAATTTTTCAATTCAGGTTTTCCTTCAGGGTAAATTTCTTCCACCGGTGGCAGGTACAAAACGGTGCAATCAGCTTCAAGCAACATTTCGATATCGTGCTCTATGGGTCGCGGATATTTTTCTAAATCTTTTGCATTGTTAAACTGCGTGGGGTTTACAAAAATGCTGCACACCACAATATTGCATTCGGCTTTTGCTTTTTCTATTAATGAAATATGACCGCTGTGCAAAGCGCCCATTGTTGGGACAAACCCGATTTTTTTTCCGGCGCTTTTTTCTTTCTGAAGAAAAGCGGTTAATTGTTTTTCTGATTTAAACAGATACAAATTAATTGGTTTTTGACAAACCTAAACCGATTTTATTCCATCGCAAATTTCTGAACACCAAAGCTTTTGTTTCATGCTATCTTATTTTGCTCAACTTCAAACTGAAATGTTGTTTTACAGCCTTAGCGGCAAGTAATCTTCAACCCATTTCATTTATCACGGTTTTTTTTTATTATCTTTGCGCACCTTTTTAAAAACCACGGCTTAATGACTAAGAAAAGAGTGTTGATTGTAGCGCAGGAAATGAAGCCTTACAATATACTGACTGAAGCTGCCACATTCGTTAACCGGCTACCGGTTTACCTGCAGGAACAAGGAATGGAAATTCGTGTATTGATGCCCCGCTTTGGTACTATAAACGAGCGCCGTCACCGCTTGCATGAGGTTGTTCGCCTTTCAGGAATGAATATTATTATTGATGATGATGATAATCCGTTAATTATTAAAGTTGCCTCTTTACCGGGAGCGCGATTACAGGTCTATTTTTTAGATAACGAAGATTATTTCCGTCGTAAACATGTGTTTACAGATGCTGATGGAAAGTTTTATGAGGATACACACGAACGCATGGCTTTTTTCTGCAAAGGAGTTATGGAAACCATAAAAAAATTCGGATGGCCACCGGATATTATTCATTGCCATGATTGGATGAGTTCTCTGATCCCGATGTATTTAAAAACGGTTTATAAAAAAGATCCGGTTTTTCACAATGCAAAATCAATTTATTCAGTTTACGATAATACTTTTAAAGAAACACTGCATAAAGATTTTGCTAAAAAAGCAATCATAAGTAAAGAATTAATAAAGGACGCAGATTTTGCTCCATTTAAAAAAGCCAATAACACTGCTTTTAATGTAGGTGGGGTTACACATGCTGATGGAGTTATTACTGTTGGCCGAAAGTTGGACCCTGCTGTAAAAACTGCCTTAAAGGCAATGAAGAAAAAACCAATTCTCGATCACGATGCTGAGAATTATCTTGCAACCTATGTTGAGTTTTACCGGTCTTTGATGAACGAGAAGTGAAAATAAATATCCACCCCCTACTCTCCATTTTAATAATTTTTGTATTTGCATTTAATTCGTGCAAAAAATCTACACTAATTGGAAACGATTTGCTTCCGAACAGCGATGATTTAAACGGTATTTATACCGATACATTAACTCTGCGAACAAAAACTGTTACAGAATTTCCATTAAAAACAACCACCAATTCAAAATTTTTGCTCGGAACAATTACAGACCCTGTATTTGGGAAATCAACAGCATCAATTTTCACCCAATTTCAGATAGGTGGACAGGTTGATTTAGGTAGTCCTGATTCATTATTTGTAGATTCATTGGTATTAACAATGCAGTACAATGGTCATTACGGAAGTTTTACCGACGCGCAAAACATTAAAGTATATCAGGTAACGCAGGATATAAATGCTGACAGTGCTTATTATTCAAACCGAAGCTTCGGCACCTCAGTTACAGAAGTTGGCCGTAAACTTAATTTCACTCCCGACTTTTCATCTACAATCATTATTGTGAATGATACCATTGCGGCCTCGCTTCGCATAAGACTCAGTGATCATTTGGGCCAGGATTTATTACGACAATCAAAAGGAGCAAATTTTGCAAGCAATAGTGCCTTTCAAAATTATTTTAAAGGATTATTAATTGCCTCAGATTCGATGCAGAATGGCAAAGGAGTTATGTATTTTAATTTAACATCATCGACCTCTGTATCAAAATTAACAGTGTATTACCATAAGCCCGATGTTAGTGCATTAGCTTTTGATTTTATTATTGGAACAGATTGCGCCACTTTTAATCATTACACTCATAATTTTATTTCTACTGAAATTCAAACTGCACTTCAATCAAATTCAACTAGTGATAGTGTGGTTTATGTGCAATCCATGGCTGCTGTAAAAACAAAAATTACCATTCCGAATTTAAAAAATCTTGGAAGCATTTTGGTTAATAAAGCAGAATTGGAAATTACAGTGCCTGCCTGGAAAATTGATCCCGATTCTGTATTTCAATGTCCGGCAAGAATGCTATGCCTGCTTGCTGATTCTGCAGGAAAAAATCTGGTTATACCTGATCAGATTTCTGCTAATCTTATTTATGGAGGCTTTAAAGAAACAACCTATATCAATGGCCAGAAAATTTATAAATACAAATTCAGCATCACTGAACACATGCAGGATTTAGTGAACGGAAGCGTGGTTGATTATGGATTGTTTTTATTAACCTATCCAAGCCCTGAAATAGCAGATCGAATAATTTTAGCCGGAGGAAATCGGACTGATGAACTTCGCATGAAAATAAATCTTATCTACACAAAACTCCCATAAACACATGTGTGGTATTGTTGGTTACATAGGTTCAAAACAAGCATACCCGATTTTGATAAAAGGGTTGCAGCGATTGGAATATCGCGGATATGATAGTGCAGGGGTTGCACTTCTTAACGGAAAATTAAATATCTATAAAAAGGCAGGTAAGGTGGCAGAACTTATCAGTTATGCTGAAAGTAAAGACACTGTGGCAACTATTGGAATCGGGCATACCAGATGGGCTACCCATGGCGAACCCAACGACCGAAATGCGCATCCGCATTTTTCAAATTCTCAAAACCTGGCCATCATACACAATGGCATTATTGAAAATTATGCAAGCATTAAGGAGGAGTTAATTTCCAGAGGATATAAGTTTCATTCCGATACTGATACTGAAGTTTTAATCAATCTGATTGAAGACATTCAAAAAAACGAAAATGTTGACGAAGAGGAAGCCATCCGATTAGCTCTCAACGAAGTAGTTGGTGCTTACGCTATTGTTATTATTTCAAAAAATAATCCTGATAAACTTTTTGCTGCACGAAAAGGTAGCCCGCTTGTTTTGGGAATCGGCGATAAAGAGTTTTTTATTGCCTCCGATGCAACCCCGATTGTAGAGCACACCAAAAATGTGGTTTACTTAAATGATGAAGAAATTGCAGTATTGAACAGGAACGGAGAATTTACTATTAAAACTATTGGCAATAAACACACTACTCCTTACATACAAGAACTTGAATTGAAATTGGAAATGCTCGAAAAGGGTGGCTACGATCACTTCATGTTAAAAGAAATTTATGAGCAGCCCAATTCAATAAACGATAGTATGCGTGGCCGGTTAAACACAAAAACCGGAAGTATTGCGCTTGGTGGATTGCTTGAATACAAACAGAAAATTAAAAATGCCAACCGATTAACTATAGCCGCATGTGGCACCAGTTGGCATGCCGGAATAGTTGGCGAATATTTATTAGAAGATTTAGCCCGACTTCCGGTTGAAGTTGAATATGCCTCTGAGTTCAGGTATCGAAATCCTATCATCACGGCTGACGATATTTTATTTGCCATAAGCCAATCAGGTGAAACAGCCGATACACTAGCTGCCATTGAGCAAGCTAAATCAAAAGGAGCAACTGTGTTTGGTGTTTGCAATGTTGTTGGATCATCCATTGCCCGTGCAACACATGCCGGAAGTTTTACTCATGCCGGTCCTGAGATAGGAGTGGCATCAACCAAAGCATTTACCGCCCAGGTTACAGTACTTACTTTGATTGCACTCTATCTTGCTAAAGAAAGAGGCACCATTCAGGAATCTCGATATCACCAGATAATTAATGAACTGGAAAATATTCCGCAGAAGGTGAAAAAGGTGCTGGATGCCAATGAGAAAATTAAATACATTGCCGATATTTTTAAAGACGCAAACAACTTTTTGTATTTAGGTCGTGGATATAATTTTCCTGTTGCATTAGAAGGTGCCTTAAAGCTGAAAGAAATTTCATACATACATGCCGAAGGGTACCCTGCAGCTGAAATGAAGCATGGGCCAATTGCATTAATTGATGAAGAAATGCCGGTTGTGGTTTTAGCAACGAACCAAAGCGCTTACGATAAAATAATTAGTAATATTCAGGAAGTAAAAGCACGAAAAGGCCGAATCATTGCAATCGTTGAAGAAGGCGACACCATCATAAAAGATTTAGCAGAGTTTGTAATAGAAATTCCGGCAACCGAAGAACCCCTTACCCCTTTGTTATCTGTTATTCCACTTCAATTACTTGCTTACCATATTGCCGTTATGCGTGGTTGCAATGTTGATCAGCCAAGGAATCTGGCTAAAAGTGTAACTGTGGAATAAGCTATTACTTAAGAAACGCATAATAATTGAAAGCCTACGATAACGAAGATTGAAGGCACGATGGTGTATCTAATTTCACCACATTAATATTTCCTTTATCACCAAATTTATTTTTTGAACTCCAGGTAAGTACATACACACGCTTACATCCGGTAAGCAAATCCGCAACCTCTCTCGTAATTGTTCCTTGCAAATGATTATTAATTATTTCTTGCCGGGCAAATTCCAGCAACTCATTGCTGATTCTGTAATCAGTGATATCAAGTTTTGAAGTGTTACTGTAAACTACATTTTCATTTTCAATGTTGCCAAGTGTTTGCTGCACATAATCAAAGCACCAACTCCCGGCACCCGGCCGCTCTTTTAATTCTGTTACAGCAGAAATAAATCGCCCGCTTAATCCGCCTTTTAAAACCACATTTAATACCGGATAGCCGCTTCCATAAACCAAAAACGAAACAGCGTTTATCAATAACAGGAAAAGAATTTTTTTCATCGCTTAAAATTTAAGTTTGAAAAGTAAAACTTCTTTTCAGTAGTTAAAGTTTTTTTTTGAAAAGAAAACTGAACAATTAAATAATTGAATAGTCAAAAGTTATTTTTGACGAATTATAAAAAACATTGTGCGCGTACTGATTATTTGCAACGATTTCCCTCCATTGAATTCTGTTGGCGCATTACGGCCATATAGCTGGTTTAAAAATTTTAAGGAATTTGGCATTGAAACCATAGTTATAACAAAACAATGGAACAGCAATGTTGGGTTACCATCAGATGTAATGAAAGAAAGCGAAACATCCGCAATTATAACGGAAGAAGGCAGGAATGGAAAAATTATAAGGGTGCCGTTGAAATTAATTCCGCCTGAAAAAATGTTTGTTAAGTATGGCGAAAACAAATTCAGATTGTTCCGAAGGGCATTAACAATGATTTATAAGATACTGTCTTTTCCATTTATGTCATTTGATAAACATTCAGGAATTTATACAGAAGCAAAAAAAATTATCAGAACTGAAAAAATTGATGCCATTTTAATTTCAGGAGAACCTTTCATTTTATTTAAATACGGTTATTATTTAAAAAAAGAATTTGGTATGAAATGGATAGCCGACTATCGAGATGCCTGGTATTTAAATCATGTAACTTCATTAAAAAAAGATTTGATCAATCGTTTTATGACTTGGTATGAATACCAGTTTGAAAAAAAATACATAAAAAACTGTGACTTAATAACCACACCTGATCCGCATCGCCAGGTATTATTAACCAAATTGCATCATAAACAATGCGAAATAGTTTACAATGGATTCGAGAATTTTTTAACAGAAAATTTTTTTATTGAAAAAGAAAAAACTCTTTTACTCACCCACACCGGTACACTTACAGCCGGTCAGCAGGTTGAATTTATTTTAACCGCAATTTCCGAATTATTGATTGAAAAGAAAATAGTGAAGGGTGATCTTTTAATTCAGTTTATTGGCCTGGAATATTACAGCCTTCAAGTAAAAAGAATAAAAAATTATGACCCCCGCATTTTAGATTTTATTAAAACAACTCCGAGGTTGCCAAGAAATGAAGCATTGTTAATTAATCAAAAGGCCGATTTTCTGATTGCTTTTACCGAAGTGAATAATCAAACGCTGTTTGCCAAAGTTTACGATTACATAGCCGCCCGAAAAACAATACTGGTTATTCCCGGCGACAAAGGATTGATGAGTGAAATTATTAAGGAAACCAACTCAGGAATTTCTTTTTACCTGATTCAGGAGTTAAAGGATTTTTTATTGGAGCAGGTTATAAAAAAGAAAAATGGCGAAAAATTATTTTCAATGGAAATCAATGAAGAAAAAGCTTTTTTTTATTCCCGTAAAAATCAAAGCAAGCGATTAACAGATTTTCTGAAACAACTAATTAATAAGCCAAACTGATGTGTGGTATTGCAGGATATTTTTCAGTTGAACCGTTCAGCGATGAAAACTCGTTGAAGCAAATGACCAATGCCATTGCGCATCGCGGACCCGATGCCGATGGTTTTTTTATTGATGCACATTGTGGATTAGGGCATCGTCGGTTGAGCGTTATTGACTTATCAAGCGCGGCCAACCAACCAATGTTTTCGCACAACGACCGATATGCAATGGTGTACAATGGAGAGATTTATAATTTTCAGGAAATAGCCTCACAAGTAAAAACAACTTTAAAAACACATTCTGATTCTGAAGTTATTCTTGAACTTTTTTCGCAGATAGGAACCAGCGCAGTTAATTTATTTAATGGCATGTTTGCCATTGCCATTTACGATAAAGCTGAAAAAGCATTTTATGTTTTCAGAGATCGCCTGGGTGTTAAGCCGATTTATTATTATTATAAAAATGGAAAATTTGCCTTTGCCTCAGAGCTTAAATCACTTATTCAGTTTCCTGATTTAAAAACAAAACGGAAAATAAATCATCGCTCCATTGCACAATATCTTAACATCGGATACATAGCGGAACCAAGTACTATATACGAAGGCATCAGTAAATTTCCTGCAGGGTCTTACGCAAAAATCGATTCAACCGGAATATCTATTTCTTCTTATTGGAAAGCAGAAGAAAAAATTGAATCAGCAACCATCAATGATTTTACAACGGCCAAAAATGAATTGAATAACTTAATGAGGAGTTCAGTTCAGTTGCGGATGATTGCCGATGTGCCATTCGGAACTTTTTTAAGTGGGGGAATTGATTCCAGTCTGGTAACAGCTATGGCGCAATCGGTTTCAGCATCTCCGGTAAAAACTTTTTCAATCGGATTTAAAGATGCCGCATACAATGAAAGCCAGTATGCAAAAAAAATATCAAATCACCTGCACACTGAGCATTATGAATTCATAGTAACTTACAATGATGCCATAGATCTTGCTGATAAAATTGTAGATCAATACGACGAACCGTATGCCGATTCATCGGCCATTCCAACCATGCTGGTTTCAAAACTTGCCAGGCAATTTGTAACCATGACACTGAGTGGCGATGGTGGCGATGAATTATTTATGGGTTACGGTGCATATCGGTGGGCCAACCGATTTCAAAATCCGCTGATAAATAATTTCAGAAAACCATTGAGCGGAATTCTTTCCATGCTGCCTTCAAAATATAAAAGAGTGGCAGGTTTATTAAACTATCCCGAAAAAAAATTTCTTCGTTCGCACATTTTTTCACAGGAGCAATATTTATTTTCTTCTGTTGAAATTGAAAACTTGCTGATTAAAAAACCTGAAACCGAATTTCGGATTGAGCAATCTGTTTCCGGGTTGAATCGAAATTTATCGGCCATGGAAGCACAGGCTCTTTTTGATTTGAATTATTATCTGAAAGATGATTTGCTGGTGAAAGTTGATCGGGCAAGCATGAAGTATTCGTTGGAAGCACGCACCCCGTTTTTAGATTATCGGGTGGTTGAATTTGCATTGAACCTGAATGAAAATCTTAAACTGAAAAACGATGCCGCTAAATATTTATTGAAAGAAGTTTTATTTGACTATGTGCCCCGTGAATATTTTAACCGCCCGAAACAAGGGTTTGCAATACCACTGAAACACTGGTTGAAGAAAGAACTGAAACACCTCATTGATTTTTATCTTTCAAAAGAAATGACCGAACAACATGGAGTAATAAAATATGAAGAAATAAAAAAATTGCTTCATCGCTTTTTGAATGGAGAGGAATTTTTGTATAACCGGATTTGGACATTGATAATTTTACATCAGTGGCTGGAAAAAGAAAAGAAAAATTGAAAAAGCATGTACGCATTTATTTTTAACATTTATATTTTCATTCACGCAATTACATTTGTAAAACAATGACCGATAAAAATCCACAGATAAGTATTGTTATACCGTTGTATAATGAAGAAGAAGGATTTGGTTTATTGATTGACCGGTTGAATACACTGATTAAAAATTCTGAGTTATCAATTGAAGTTGTGATGGTAAATGACGGAAGCCGCGATAAAACCCCGTTGCTCATGAATGAGCTTGCACTTACTGACAATCATTATCAATGTGTTTTTTTAGCACGCAACCATGGTCATCAACTTGCGCTTACTGCAGGTTTGTCATTTGTAAATTGTACTGAAGCCGTTTTTATTATTGATGGTGATTTGCAGGATCCCCCTGAATTGCTTGGCCGGTTTTATGAAAAATTTTCTGAAGGATTTGAAGTGATTTACGGCATTCGCAGAAAGAGAAAGGAAGGAGTAATAAAAAAATTCGCTTACTGGTTTTATTACCGTTTGCTCAAAAATATTTCGAACATTGACATACCTCTTGACAGCGGCGACTTTGCTTTATTAAGCCGAAGAGTGGTGGATCATTTAAATGAAATGCCTGAACGAAGCCGTTTCATCAGAGGTATGCGCACCTGGATCGGATTCCGGCAAACCGGTTTAGAATACGAACGCGATGCACGATCTGCAGGTGAAGCAAAATATACTTTCAAAATGCTTTTTAATCTGGCATACAATGGCATTTTTAATTTCAGCGAATTCCCTGTAAAATTTATTACACGAATCGGCATGCTTACCATGCTTGGCGCGTTTGTGTTTTTTGTGTATGTGGCAATAAAAAAATACCTGATTGGCGGTGTGCCTCCTGGTTACACTTCATTGTTTCTGGCCATTTCAATTTTCAGTGGCGTGCAATTGCTGGCGCTTGGATTAATAGGTGAATATGTTTTGCGCATCTACGATCAGGTGCGCAACAGGCCATTGTTTATTGTAGATAAAGTCATTAAGAATAAAGAACTTCAGAAAAATAATTCCTGAATAATAAAACTATTGTAC
>JAHEZG010000136.1 GCA_023251195.1 Chitinophagaceae bacterium
ACAGGACCGAAAGCTGCAGGTGTTATTCACAGCGATTTCGAAAAAGGATTTATCCGCGCCGAGGTAATTGCCTACGATGATTTTATTAAATACGGTTCCGAAGCCGCTTGCCGCACCGCCGGAAGATTACGGGTGGAAGGAAAAGAATACATAGTGAAGGATGGTGATGTGATGCATTTTCTATTTAATGTTTGATTTGTTTATTGGTTCATTGGTCGATTAGTTCATTAGTTTGCTGTCATTCTGAGCTTGTCGAAGAATATTCGAATGTTCAATTATTTAATGATTAGAAAATGGGGTTCCGTAAAACCTGCCTACTGCCTACTGATTACTGCCCACTGACTAAAGAGCCGGTTTTTCAATTGACTTAGTTCCAGTTTTTTCATTCATGAATTTTAAATGAAGTTTGCATTCTAAAATTTATTATCAAACTATGATTGCATCCATAAATCCTTATTCCGGCGAAATGTTAAAAGAGTACTCACCGATTTCTTCCAAAGAAATTTCTGAAAAAATTATAAATGCAGATAAAGCATTTCACTTGTGGAAGAAAACTTCTTTCGAAGAACGGAAAAAACTGATGTTGAATTTATCTGATGTTTTGCTTTTGCACAAGGAAGAGCATTCGAAACTCATTACAATAGAAATGGGAAAGCTGTTTATTGAATCAGGTTTAGAAATTGAAAAGTGCGCACGAATGTGTAAGTACTATGCAGAACAAGCAGAAGAATTTCTTGCAGATGAAATAATTGAAACTGATGCAGAGAAAAGTTATATCAGTTACGAACCAATAGGAGTGGTGCTTTCAGTAATGCCGTGGAATTTCCCATACTGGCAGGTGTTGCGCTTTGCCGTTCCTGCAATGATGGCCGGAAATGTTTGCCTGTTAAAACATGCTTCCAATGTTCCGCAATGTGCAATCAAGATTGAGGAATTATTTATTGCCGCAGGATTTCCATCGAATGTTTTTCAAACATTATTAATTGAAGCAAGCGAAGTAGAATCAATCATTGCAAATCCGTTTGTGAAGGCAGTGACTTTAACGGGAAGTGAGAAAGCCGGAAGTCATGTGGCATCAGTTGCAGGCAAGCACATAAAAAAATCAGTACTCGAATTAGGTGGCAGTGATCCGTTCATTGTATTTGAAGATGCCAATATTAAAGTTGCAGTTATCAATGCAGTAAAATCACGATTGGGTAATGATGGACAAAGTTGCATTGCCGCCAAGCGATTTATTGTTGCTGAAAAAGTTATAGATGATTTTACTCAGCAACTGAAAGAAAAATTCCTTCAACTGAAAAAAGGGAATCCATTAGATAAGGAAACACAAATAGGAGTGATGGCTCGTGAAGATTTAGCGATTGAACTGGAAAAGCAGATGAACGAATCAATTGCATTCGGTGCGAAACTGGTTTGCGGAGGGAGGAGAGAAAAAGCTTTTTTCGAACCAACCATTCTGGCGAATGTAAAACCCGGTATGCCTGCATTTGATGAAGAATTGTTTGGCCCTGTAGCACCAATCATTTCTTTCAGCACTGAAGCAGAAGCCATTGCTCTCGCGAACAATTCATCGTTCGGTTTAGGTGGTTCAATATGGATAGGAGATAAGGTGAAAGGAATGAAACTCGCTGCACAGGTTGAAAGCGGCAGTGTGTATGTAAATACTTTAATGAAATCAGATCAGCGATTGCCATTCGGCGGAACAAAAAAATCAGGTTACGGCCGCGAACTCGGTAAGCATGGTATTCACGAATTTGTGAATGTGAAAAGTGTGATGGTGAACTGAACTATAAATTAAAATCTAAAATCTAAAAATTAAAAACCACGCACAGTTTTGTGCGTGGTTTTTATTTAAACTAACAACTTTAAACTTTCAACTAACTATTCACCACCTTACTAACCAATTCAGCAGCTTCGCTCAACAATATTGCTGAATGAACTTTTAATCCGCTGTTATCAATCAGTTCTTTGCCCAATTCAGCGTTGGTGCCTTGCAGGCGCACAATGATTGGGATTTTTATTTCACCTATGTTTTTATAAGCATCCACCACACCTTGTGCAACTCGATCGCAACGAACAATACCTCCGAAAATATTAATCAGTATCGCTTTCACGCTCGGATCGGAAAGAATGATTCTGAAACCTGCTTCAACAGTTTGCGCATTGGCAGAACCACCAACATCTAAAAAATTAGCAGGTGATCCACCTGCTAATTTTATCATGTCCATAGTGGCCATAGCCAATCCTGCACCATTCACCATGCAACCAACATTGCCATCGAGTTTTATGAAATTCAGATTGTACTTGCTTGCTTCAACTTCGGTCGGGTCTTCTTCGGTAATGTCACGCAGTTCGGGATAATGCGGATGACGATACATGGCATTGTCATCTACATTCACTTTTGCATCCACTGCAATAATGCGGTTGTCGTGTGTTTTTAAAACCGGATTTATTTCTAACATGGCTGCATCGCTGTTAATGTAGGCGGTGTATAAATTGCCAACAAACTTCACCATATTTTTAAAAGCATCGCCGCTCAAACCAAGATTGAATGCGATTTTTCGCGCCTGAAAAGCTTGCAACATCCCTTTCGGATCCACCCATTCTTTCTGAATTTTTTCCGGATGCTTGTCTGCCACTTCTTCAATCTCCATTCCGCCTTCAGTTGAATAGATAATTACATTTTGTTTTTTCTCTCGATCCAACAAAATGCTCATGTAAAATTCTTTTCGCTGTTCAGGTTCACCGCCATATACATCCTGCGCGATTAAAACCTTGTTCACTTTTTTTCCGGCTGGTCCCGTTTGCGGAGTTATCAAAGTCATACCTAAAATATCACTTACTTTCTCTTTCAGTTTATCCATTGATGTGGCAACTTTTACTCCACCACCTTTACCTCTACCACCGGCATGAATTTGTGCTTTTACTACCCAGCAGGTTGTTCCTGTTGTTTGTTTTAAACTTTCAGCTGCCTCTACTGCATCATGCAAAGTGGCAACTGCAATTCCTTCCTGAATGGGTACTCCGTTTTTTTTAAGTATTTCCTTGCCTTGGTATTCGTGAAGATTCATGAGTGATTATTTTTTTTCGTGCGGCGAAAATAATGGCAGAAGTGGAAAGAGAAATTAAATATTATAGATTAAAAATCAGGCCGGTTACTTTATGGGTAATTTAACTTCGGAAGAATTTTAAGTGAAGTGGATGATAGAAAATTTTTATTTCCATAAAAAATATTCCGGATAACGAACGAAGCATCGTCACAGCATGGTTTAATTGATTCGTCAGGAATGGATTTCTTGGAATTCCCTTCGGTTGATTCTGGATTATTTCCTGTAAAAAAAAGTGTGGCAGATAATACAAGTGTATCTTTTGAACTGTAATCATTTCTTTTTTTCAATGCGAGCCTGTACCCATTCACCCAAACCGAATCGAAACGATAGGCTGAATCTGCCGGTGCGAGATAAAAAAGATAATTGGTTCCCCTGCCAGAACCCACCGCTCCGCCTGACCAGGATTGTGCAGTGCCGAAATAAATTTTCAATTCGTGTGTTGAAGAATTTGTATTCGGTTGCCTGCATTTACTCATTTGACTAATCGTAAGCAGCACTAATAAATATTTCATCATCAATGTAAAATTTTAAAAATCATTTCTTTCATCAAATCATGATGCGATGCATTTCCGCCATTCACACCTTTAAATTTCATTTCATATTCGCCAATGGTTTGCAAAACCAGCTCCGTTTTTTTGGGAGGATAATTTTTCATGGCCGTTAAATATTCATCGGCAAAAAACGGATTGATGCCAATGGCTGAAGCAACTGTGTTTTTATCACGGGCACCAAATGAATGTGCCACATAAACTTTTTGAAAGTATGCAAACAAAGTTCCCGTCACCATCACCGCCGGATTATTTTTTGGATTGGAAGCAAAATAGTTGATGATACGGTTTGCTTTCAACACATCGCGAAAACCAAGCGCCCGGTTTAATTCAAACGAATTGTATTCGCGCGATAAGCCGATGTTCTTGGTGATGTCATCAACTTCAATTGATTTTTCTTTTGGAATGTTGATGATTAATTTTTCTACTTCGGTTGCTATCCGGTTTAAATCATTGCCAACAAATTCGGCCATCAAAGCAGCTGCGGGTTCACTAATTTTATATCCTTCCTCTTTTATAAAGTTGATAATCCACTGGGGCAATTTGCTGTCATAAATTTTATCTGCAGTTACAAATACCGAATGGTCAACAATTTTTTTTACACTCTTGCTTCGCTTATCTAATTTTTTATGCTTGTGGCAAATCACCAGAATAGTTGACTTCAATGGCTTTTCAAAATAAGGAAGCAGCTTCTCCCACTCATCCGTTTTAAAATTCTGCGCTTCTTTCACAATCACCACTTGGTAAGTTCCCATCATCGGGTAACCACGGGCATAATCATTTATCTGATTGATGGATGTATCTTTTCCATATAAAATAAACTGGTTAAAACTTTTTTCAGCATCGCTTAAAACTTTCTGCTCAATATAATTACTGATGCTATCGATGTAGTAAGCTTCTTCACCTTCCAGGAAATAAATGGGGTGATAAATTTTACTTTTTAATTCACGCATCACTTCAGAAAAATCTTTCTTCATACAATCAGAATCTCAAATGCTTTACAGTGTGACCGTTGTTGATTAATTGTTTTAACGATTCTATTCCGATTTTCAAATGATTCTCTACAAATTTTTCAGTGACTAATTTATCGCTCCGTTCAGTTTTTACTCCTTCTGAAACCATTGGTTGATCGCTTACTAACAGCAAGGAACCCGAAGGAATTTTATTGGCAAATGCAGTAATAAAAATGGTTGCAGTTTCCATGTCAATGGCCATGGCTCTTATTTTTTGCAGGTATTTTTTAAAAACATCATCGTGTTCCCAAACTCTTCTGTTAGTGCTGTAAACAGTTCCTGTCCAGTAGTCTTGTTTGTTATCGCGAATGGTTGTGCTGATGGCTTTCTGTAATTCAAACGCAGGAAGTGCAGGCACTTCAACCGGAAAATAATCATTTGAAGTTCCTTCGCCTCTTATAGCTGCAATTGGAAGAATTAAATCGCCGAGTTTATTTTTCTTTTTCAGTCCACCACATTTCCCTAAAAACAAAACTGCTTTTGGTTGCACTGCACTGAGCAAATCCATTATAGTTGCTGCATTCGGGCTTCCCATTCCGATATTTATAATTGTAATTCCTTCGGCAGTAGCATTTTGCATTGCTCGGTCTTTCCCTTTTACTTCTACTTTATTCCATTTGGCAAACAACTCAACATAATTACTGAAGTTGGTTAACAAAATATACTTACTGAATTCATTTAACTCCAAACCGGTATAGCGCGGAAGCCAGTTGTCAACTATTTCTTTTTTTGTTTTCATCAATAAAATTTCAATGGCTAAAAGTAATGATTACTGTGATTATTCATTGTTGCTAAACTGTTACTGCTTAGCTTCGCCGAATGATGAAACCATTGCAGTTAAAATTTAAAGAATATACTTTTCGTTTTCGCAAACGCTCGGGTAAGGATGAGGTGTTTGATGTGCTTCGGAAAAAATTTGTGGTCTTAACACCTGAAGAAAAAGTGCGGCAGCAATTAATCAACTTTCTGATTTTTGATTTGCAATATCCAAAAGGATTAATCGGAGTGGAAAAGGGATTGAATGTAAATGGCAACCCACGCCGAATGGATATTGTGGTGTATGACAGAGGCGGTTCGGCTTTTATGATTTTGGAATGCAAAGCACCGGCAGTAAAAATTACACAGGAAGTTTTTGATCAGGCAGCTATGTATAATCTCACCTTAAAAGTTCCATACCTGGTTGTGAGCAATGGGGAAGAAACTTATTGCTGTAAAATTTATTGGGAAGATAAAGAGTTTGAATTCCTGAATGAGTTTCCGAAAGTGAATTGATTTCAATTGGAATTTTTGAAATAAAAAAACCGCTTCAACAGTATTGAAGCGGTTTTTTTATTTCAGAAAAATTAAATTATTTAACTTTTGAAAGATTAAAGGTTTCGTTAGTGTTGTAAGTAATTCCACTGGAAACTTCAGTATAATTTCGAGTCCATTTTTCAGAATTTGATTTCATTTCTTCAACATTGTAAGTAGCTGATGAAGAACCAGAAAATGTAATGGTTATTGTTTTGTTTTTTTTGTCGTAAGACCAGGTAAAGGGAGCTGAAAAACCTAACTCTGATGCAACTCCTGTTCCTTCAGAAAAAGTTATACTCCAAGCTCCGGTTTGGGTACTTGAGGCACCACCAACTGTTTCGGTGGAGGTGTAGGTTGCTGACCATAAGCCATCCTTTTTAGGAAGAATTTTGTTTGGTGCTTTTGAACAGGCACTTAAAAGAATTGCCAGCGAAAAAGTAACGGTTAACAATTTTTGTAATGATTTTTTCATGTGTACATTTTTTTTGTGGCGGTGAAAATAAGATTCGATCAATAATATCTGCATGATAATAAGCAGAAGTCAAAATTTTTCTGAATTCAGTAAAACAGGATTATAAACCAAATCCTGAAATTTTTTTGAATGTTGAAAGGAAGAAAATATTTTTTCATCTTTCAATTTATCGATATCAGCAAAACCAAGTTTCGCGGCTTTACTTAACAATGAAACTGATTCGTTCTGATCTCCGGCGAGTGCTGAATAAATTGCTTTTAAATACCATACATCCGGATTTATCGGGTCAACTGATTCATATATTTTTAAATAATGAGCTGCTGCCGGCAAATTATGTTCATTCAATGCTGCTTCAGTATATACATAACCCATCATACTGATAAAATTTAATTCTCTGATGGCCAGATACCTGATACTTGATGGGTAGCCTGAAATTTTTTTTTCGTTGAGTGATGAAATTATTTTATTCCAGTAAGATAAATCTCCATTCACAAATTGTTGTTTCATTTCATTTTGTTCCTCGTTTTCCTGTTTAAGAATAATTGCATCGGTTACTCTGCTTTTATACCAATCATTAAAATCCGGAAGTTCATTTGTCAGGTAGGTTTTGCCGGTAAGACCATTTTTTTCAGCCTGTAATTGCAACCACAACAAAGCCCGGTCAAAAAATTTTTCATCGGGCCATTCATGTTTACCATCCACCACATACAATTGATGGTTAAATCCTGCATTGCTTAAATTCAAATCGGCCTGCACTATGCCAAGCATGTTAAAATCCTGATTGCCGGCAATTAAAAATAATTCAGGATGATTGGCAACAGCATTTAGTTGTTCGGTAAATGGAGCGGCACATGCAATAACACCACGGATTGCTGAATTGGTAAAGGCAAAAGTGCAGGCCACCTTTGCGCCACCTGAAAAACCTGAAACAAAAATCAACTGCGGGTTAATATTTACGCGCTCAATTAAATCTTTAAGTAACTCATTGGCTCTTTGTTGTGCTTCTGGCGGGCTCATTCCGTTTTGTATGGAATTGGAACCGGCAAAAACAAAATGAAACTTATCTGCAAGCGATTTGTATTTTTTTAATGGCAAATTGCCGCGCGCGTGTGCATCAAAAAAAAGCAGCAATGGAAAACTTTTTAATGTATCATAATCTGATGGCAGGTATAATTGATAACTCTGATTTGAATCGGCAATGAAATTTTGAATTCTTAAAAAAGTGTTTTTAACAAGCGATTTATCAAAATGCGAAACCGTTTTTCTTGAATGCCCAAAATCCTGTTTTGTATCAGTCAAAGCAACCTCCGATGATGTAGTGCCGGCATTGCATGCACAAAGGCACAATGCAATTGTGTTGAAAAGTATAATGTATCCTGCGGTTTTAATGCTCACTGAATAAAATTAATTGGTTGCGAATGAACATAAAAATCAATTGCCATTTTGAAAAGTAAATGATTGTATGGTTTATTTTCGCAGGCGTGCAAAAACAATTACAAAATCCAGAGCCCGGATGTTTTCTGTTATCAGAGCCTTATATGGCTGATGATAATTTTCGTTCAACTGTTTTGTTTTTATGTGAGCACAACGAGAACGGCACTTTTGGTTTTGTATTAAACCGGCCATTGGATTTAACCATTAACCAGGCTGTACAGGATTTTCCTGATTTGAAAGCGCAATTGTTTTTAGGTGGCCCAGTGCAAAACGACACTTTACATTTCCTGCATTGCCGCGGCGATTTAATTCAGGATAGCATTGAAGTAATTAATGGAGTTTTCTGGGGAGGTGATTTTGATCAACTGAAGGTGTTGCTCGATACCAGGCAGATTAAAGAAGAAGAGGTGAAATTTTTTCTCGGCTACAGCGGATGGGACGAAGGACAACTTGAATTGGAATGTGAAGAGAAGGCATGGATAATTGTGGAAGCAAGCAGTGATTATATTTTTTCATCGGAGTCGGGAAACATGTGGCGAGCTGTTTTAAAAAACATGGGAGAGAAATTCAAACTGTTATCGAATCTTCCTGATGATCCATCTTTGAATTAATGTGTAAAAATTCAATGGTGAACTGTGAATTTAGTATTGAATCAGAAAATAATTTCAATATTTATTATTTAGTTTTCAAAAAAAAATCGTGAATGAATAATTTGATGTTGCGTGATGATGCCTTGAAAGATAAAGTGATAGTTGTAACCGGCGGCGGAACTGGATTAGGAAAAAGTATGAGTGAAATGCTTTCGCAGCTTGGCGCATCTGTTGTTATTACCAGCAGAAAAAAAGATGTTTTGGTGAAGGCTGCAAATGAAATTTCATCTGTAACCGGAAAAAAAGTTTTGCCTGTTGTGTGTGATGTTCGAAAGTATGAGGAAGTTGAAAATATGTTGCAACAAACGATTAGTGAGTTTGGAAAAGTTACTACACTTCTAAACAATGCTGCAGGTAATTTTATTAGCCCGACAGAAAGATTATCGGCCAAAGCTTTTGATACAGTGGTTGATATTGTTTTAAAAGGAAGTTATAACTGCTCGCTCGCTTTTGGAAAATACTGGATTGAAAATAAATGTGCGGGCAATATGTTGAACATTGTAACTACTTATGCTTTTACGGGTTCGGGTTTTGTTGTTCCATCAGCTTGTGCAAAAGCAGGAGTGCTTGCGTTGACTCGTTCACTCGCCGCTGAGTGGGCAAAATATAATATACGCAGTAATGCAATTGCTCCGGGGCCATTTCCAACTGAAGGCGCATGGACAAGATTGTTTCCAGAGCCATTGCAAAAAATTATTGATCCCATTCAACGGCTGCCAATGAAAAGAGTTGGCAATCATGAAGAGTTGGCAAACCTTGCGTCGTATTTAATTTCTGATTTCTCAGGATACATAAATGGAGAAGTGGTAGTGATTGATGGTGGCGAATGGTTATATAACGCAGGGCAGTTTACTCACTTTGATAAAATTCCAAAAGAAGCCTGGGATATTTGGGAGCAAATGCGGAAAGAAAAAAATTAAAAATTATTTACTGTTTTTTTCTTTAACAAAAATGGCATCGCCGTGAGTGTAACTGCCATCAATTAAACTCTGATAAATATTTTCTATGCCAGCGAAATTGAAATTGTATTTTTTAAGCAGCAAAATCAAATCGGTAATCAATA
>JAHEZG010000137.1 GCA_023251195.1 Chitinophagaceae bacterium
TTACCGGTGTTAATGAAGTGCAGGTTACCAGCAATCTTGTTGGGGCGATTACCGGATTTTCAAACTCATCATGGGTGCATGGAAATCTTCGACGCACTGTTGCTTCAACCGGAACTTATAATTTCCCTGTTGGCGATGCATCTAATATTCAATTGGCTACTGTTCAATTAAACAGTTCAACCGGAATAAATTCAATACTTGGTTTCTTTAATACTACAATAACCGGCACAACTCCTACCTATCCAGCTGTAACAATAAACGGCAGTGGAATTTATGGCCTGTTGAATAGCGGCTTTTGGACAATAACCCCTGATGCGTATACCTCAGTTAACTATGATATTACTTTGAATCAAAGAGGATACAGCAACTTTACAGGTAATGCAAATCAATTAGGTATTATTAAAAGACCAAACTCTGCATCATTATGGTCTGGTACAAATCTGGCCAACTCGAACGGACATCATGATAATGCTACACAATCTATTGCAGGCGGAACCGCAACAGCCAAGCGAACTGCTGTAACTGCTTTTTCAGATTTTGCTGAAGGATTTGGAGGTGCACCGCTTCCGGTTGAACTTACCACATTTACCGCAAAGGCTGTAGACAATATTAAAGTTGATTTATTCTGGAACACACAAGCTGAACTTAACTGTAAATATTTTTCAGTTGAAAGAAGTGATGATGGAATTACTTTTTCTGAAATCGGAATTGTTAACGGAAACGGAACAAGCCAGATTGCTCACGACTACAATTTTGTTGATGAAAATCCGCTATGTTCCGTTGCTTATTATCGTTTAAAGCAAGTTGATGAAAATGGTGAAATTCATTTTACGCCAATTGCTTCAGCTATTATCAACTGCTCAGGAAGTGTTTCGATTTATCCAAACCCAACCACTGATCAATTAATTGTTGATTTAAGTTTAATGAAAGCAAACAATTCAACTATAAAAATTACCGGACTTGATGGAAAAATTTATTTAGAAAAACAATCAGCTAATTCATTATTGAAGTTAGATGTTTCTAAACTTTCAGCAGGATTTTATTTTGTAAATATTGAAAACGGAATTGAGAATCTTAATTTCAATTTTATTAAACAATAGAATAAACTAATAAGTAAAAACGGGGAATATTTCATTAGAAATATTCCCCGTTTTATTTTTAATCCTGGCTCCTTCAGCTGGATGTTTTATTAATTATGCTTCACATATCTTTCTTATACATTTGTGAGCTTCAATAATAAAACCATGAAATACATTTTTACAATTGCAATTTTATTTTCGTTAATTATTAAAAGTAATGCTCAGCTTGTTTCAATTGCTACCGCCCGAGTTGCCGCAACAGGAGCAACAGTTACTGTGCGAGGAATAGTTTCAAACGGCGCGGAGTTTGGAGGTTCTTTAAGATATATTCAAGATGGCACTGCCGGAGTCGCGCTTTATGGTTCAACCTTATCCTCCATAAACAGAGGAGACAGCATTGAGATTACCGGAACCATTTCTCCCTATCAGAATTTAATGGAAATTGCTGTAACAAGTAAAACATTAATAAACACAGGTAATCCTATTCATCCTCCATTGTTGCTCACAATACCCATTGGTTATGCTGAACAATATGAAGGGCAATTGGTACAAATAAATGCCGTGAATTTTTCTTCAACAGGAACATTTAGCGTGAATGCCACTACTAACATTACCGATGGATCTAATACCGGAAATGTTAGAATCAACTCTGGATATGTAGGAAATTTAACCGGAACCATAATTCCAACAAGCACCGTTGGAGTGGTGGGAATAATGGGGCAATTCATGACCAACTATCAACTGCAACCACGCGACCTGGCCGATATAATTCAGGTTGGAAATCCTCCTGTATTGACTACTATTTTACAACAAACTAATATTTCAACAACCGGTTTCACCGTTGGGTTTACAACACAGAATACAGGCAATACTATTATCCGTTATGGATTAACAAATGCACTTGGCAGTGAAGAGTTAAATCAATCTTTGACCACTAATCATTCAGTAAACCTTACCGGCCTAACACCCGGAACACTATATTATGTAAAAGGAATTACTATAAGCGCAAGCGGCGATACCTCCTTCTCTTATATTCAGGTAATGGGAACACAATCGCTTTCAACCCAATCCATCACTTGTTATTTTAATCATCCGACCGATTCGTCGTTTGCCTCTTCTCCTTCTAATTATGCTCATTATTTAAACAACATTTCAGCTGACACATTAAAGGCATACATAAGTCGCGCAACATCAACAATTGATATTGCAATTTATAACCTTGATGATGTTAACGGAATTGTTACAGCGCTCAATCTTGCTGCAACAAATGGTGTTACTGTTCGTGTTGTGTGTGATGATGGAGTGAGTTCAACAGTTTATAATTCTTTCATCGGTGCAATACAAAAAATAAAAAGTCCGCCAAGTAACTTGCCATATGGAATTATGCACGATAAATTTTTAATTATTGATGCAAACTCAACGAACCCCAATGCACCAATCGTATGGACCGGTTCAATGAACTTTACAGCTGATCAGGTAAATGTTGACGCGCAAAACATTGTGATTTTTCAAGACCAGACAATGGCACGAGGCTATACTCTTGAATTTAATGAAATGCTGATCGGGCAAAAATTCGGTCCTGATAAAACGGACAATACCCCGCATGAATATGTTTTACAAGGCAATAGAATTGAACAATATTTCAGCCCTTCTGATGGAATGAGTCTTAAAATAAAAAATGCTTTACTTACCGCAAATACTTCAGTTCATTTTATTCTTTTCAGTTTTACAAGAACAGATCAGGCGTATCCGATTGCCGATAATTATCAATCACATCCAAATTATTTTGCTCAGGGAATTATGCACGACACGGCACAATCAACTGCTGTTTACAATGCAATGGTTGCACCTATGACCACCGCCAATTTAAAACTCAATTCATTTTCATGGTTGATGCATCACAAATATGCAATAGTAGATGCCGACGACCAGTTTTCTGACCCACAAGTAATTACCGGTTCTTGTAATTGGACCAGCTCCGGATTTACCAGAAACGACGAGAATGATGTTTTTATACATAGCAATGAAATTGCCAATCAATATTTGCAGGAGTTTGCAAAAAGATTTCAGGAACAGGGTGGAGTGGTTATGGTAGGAATAAACAATTTATTAAGCAATTCTCATTTCGAATTAACAGCATTTCCAAATCCTGCTACAGAAAACATTGTGGTAAACTTTTTTTCTGAAAATGTCTCTAACACAATCATTGAATTAATAGATGTGCAGGGAAAAATTGTTCAGCACTTCAATGAAGAAGCTTCATCCGGTAACCACTCAATAGAATTGAACACAGCCTCGCTTTCCGCCGGATTGTATTTTATAAAAGTTCAAAGCGGCAGCTTTAGTAAAACAGAAAAAATAATTGTTGTGCGATAGTAAATTTAATGAGTACAAATTGCATTCAGCAAATCTGTTTTATTGAAGTACAATTTTTTTCGTATAAATTTTTCCATTAAAGAAAAGTTCAACAAAATAAAATCCTGCCGCTGGTTTTTGACGGGCATTTATTTTATAGTTGTAGAAATTACTGTTTGGAAAAATATTGGAACTGAAATAATTTTTTCCTGAGGCATCAATTAAGTTGATCGTTATTTCTGAATCTTTTGCTCCTGAAATATTCAAATTCAAATTATCAATTGTAGTTGGATTCGGAATAATTGCAAAATTGAAATTGGTGAGTTGATAGTTCACCTGATCAATCAACGAATATTTATATGAACCATCAAAATCAGTTTGCTTTAATCGGTAATAAGAAATTCCTAATAACGGATGTTCGTCAACAGTTTTGTAATTCAATTCATGAGTGCTGTAGCCTGCAGCTTTTACTTTCATCAATTCAGTAAAATGAATGCCATCGTGCGAGCGTTCAATTGTAAAATAATCGCTGTTCTGTTCAGATGCTGTTGCCCATGTTAAGTCAACCACATTTTTATTTAATTCAGCATTGAACGAAAGCAACTCGAGGGGTAATGCAATTCCACTTGTTGGAAAACCAATTCCATAATCAGAAGACAATGAAAGTGCTGAACGAACGGCGGTGACTGTTCCGCCCGAAACAGATTGTGTGCTGTTATCATGTGTTCCGACCGATTGCCAATCCAATGATGAATTAATTCGCGTAAGAACACCATAACTTGATGCCGCTCCACCGGCATTTGTTGCGCCGCGTTCATTTAATGTAATTGTAAAATCACCTGATGCAATTGTTGAATTTGGTGTTAAAGTCCAGTAACCATAATCAAGCATGTCATTTATTATTGTTCCGTTAATATTTAATCCTATGGGCAGAGCGGTTGGGTTTGGAATTGCATGAGTAAATAATCCGAGCACATTTGTAAATCCGGTTGTGGATGCCAGATTCATATTAGCAAGTTCATAATATGCAGCTGTGCCTAATGGATAATAGTAAGAACCTGTTCCAACTACATTTCTTCTGAGGAATCCGATGATGTAGCTGTTTTCAGAATATGGATTTATTGCACTCACATTATCATTGGTTACATAAACTTCATTGGTCGAAGTAGTAATGTTTCCTAAAGTAAGATTCAATGTGCCTGCAACAGTTATGGTTTGTGAAAGTGTGAATCCCGATGCATTGTTAAAAGTTGCATCGAAAAAAGGAGTGTTGTTTGAACCACTTAAATTCTGAACAGCATTTCCCCAAAAAGTAACTTTGCCTGCTTCACTTAAAAATGTTCCATTGTTGGTCCAGTTGCCTTTTATATACATTAATCCTTCATCCTGTGAATTGCCAGTACCGCTATTTGTAAACGAACCTTCGGCGGCAAAAATTTCTCCTGTTGTTACATACAATATTCCGGTATTAGTGGCATCATCAGCTTGTGCGTTTACAATAAAAATATTTAATAATTCAAATAGTATAATCAAAAAAATATAGATGAAGAGGAATGATGTTTTTTGTTTTTGAAAAATTCTATTGCCTTTTTGAGTTTTTTGCGAATTCATTTTCCATTCTTGTATCATGTTAATGAATGTTTACTGCGTGAAAAAAATTTATGTCAATTTGGGGCTTTAATTGGTTACGGCTTTAACCACAACAAATCGTATAACAATTGCTTCTGATAATGAACCGGCAGTATTATTTCTGACAGTTATTTTAAATGAACCTGCTGCCATTGTATTTGCAGTAATAGTGTATGCGCCAATGGTTCCGCCTGAATCATGCTGCGTAAAAACCACATCAGTGGCAGCAACACTTGTATTGGTAACAGTAAATGAAACCACTGTTGCAGCGGCTAATGCCGCGCCCTGCATTGTTATTGTTCCGCAGTTTTTACTAAGCGTAACACCGGTTGATTTACTGGTTATTTGTGTAACAGTTCCTCCGGCTCCTGTTGCATATCCGATTCCTGAAGTTGGAGAAGTGCTTGTAATTCCACCAACAACTTGAAATGTTGTACCAGGTGAAGTGGTTCCAATACCTACGCTTCCGCTTCCTAAAATTGTCATTTGAGTTGCAGGAGAATTATCTGCTGTACCTGATGATCCTGCATTTGCAACTTTGAAATAAATGTTTGACGAACCGGTTCCTGTTGAGGTTCCTGATGATAAATTTAAATCGCCACCATTCAAATTTGTTCCACCACTGTATGCCCCACCTGACTGCATTGTTAAACTGAAACCCGCTGTTCCTGAATTTGTATTTCTTTCCATCCACATTGTGCGTGCCGCAGTTCCGTCAAAACTTAAAGTGTTTGTTGGTGATGAAACACCGAATCCGACTTTAACTAAATTTCCACCTGAACCTCCAAGCACTAAACAATTGCTTGAACTTACAATTGCACTGTATCCGACTGCTGTGGCATTGGTTAGTGCTGAAGAACCTGCATCAGCATTGCTGCCAATAAAAGTATTGTTGCTTCCCGTAGTATTTGTAGTTCCGGCTGTGTAACCAATTCCAGTATTGTAACTTCCGGTAGTAACTCCGCTTAATGAATTATATCCTTCTGAAACATTTCTTCCACCGGTTGTACATAACCTTAATCCATTTACACCAACAGCAGAATTATATACACCTGTTGAATTATAATATAATGCGTTTTGCCCAAAGGCTGAATTACCATTACCTGTTGTGTTAGTATATAATGAATTCGAACCTGTTGCCGTGTTTTGCCCCCCTGTAGTTGTTGCATACAACGCATTCATGCCAAAAGCGGAGTTATCAAAACCGGTGGTGTTTGCCTTTAAACTTGCATAACCCAATGCCGAATTATTAAATCCTGTGCTATTGTATTGTAATGAATTCCATCCAACAGAACAGTTACTGGTTCCTGAAGTATTTGAGTAACCTGCGTTGTATCCTATAAATGTACTTCCATTATAAGTATTGCTGCTTCCCGACATATAACCAAGAGTAGTGTTGCCTTCAGTTGAATTACCAATTCGTCCTGCCGCTTGATTATTTACTTTGAAATTAAATGCAACATCATCAGTGGTACCAAGAAAATTTGTACCATCAGTTGTTCCTGTATTTCCAAGTATTGACCATCCACCTGAATCGAACTTTAACCACTGCGTTCCATCATAATACCAAAACCCGGATGAACCATCGGTTTGATAAATAAGCAATCCGGTGGCTGGACTTGCGATGGCGTTTTTTTGAGCGGCCGTCATTCTCGGAGTCAGCATTCCTTTAGTAGTTGAACTCAAATCGAGAATGGAAGAAGAATTTGGCGAAGTAGTTCCAACTCCAACCTGAGCTCTTGAAATTGTGTTGAAGAAGACGATAAAAAACAAAGCAATGTATGTAAATGTTATTTTCATAGTCGCTGTTTTTGATGAATAATATCTTACTGAATCTATCTGGTTTTGTTGCGAAAAACAGAAAATATATTTTTAATAAATTACCGTTCAGTATATATTATTTACCGTTAAGCACTAATATATGCCTGTTAAGTAACCTTTCCTGTTTTTGCTCGTAACAGGTTTCAATCAATAAAAAAAATTGATGAAAACGAAAAAATCACCCGACTGAAATTAAACTGGTTTAACAGGTACAAGGTACTTAGCGAACCCCGTTTTACAACTGCACGAAAGCAAGTTTACGACCCGAGTTTTTTTTAATTCACAATAAAACCTTCGCTCATGAATTCAAAATTTTACACACATTTGAAAAAAACAGCAAACAGTAAAATTGACAATTACGGTTTTAAAAGGGTATCGAAAACGCTAATTATAATTTTAGCACTTGCATATTCATCGTCAGTTTTTGCTCAATCAGTTCCCAATGCGCCTACATCTGTAACGGCCACACCGGCGGCAGTTTGTCAGGGTAACTCTACTTCTTTAAAAGCCGTTTCGGCTGGCAACACTATCAGATGGTACACTGTAATGACTGATGGAACTCCAATTGGTACAAGTGCAAGCGGCGCTAACTTTTCAGTTTCGCCGGGTGCGGCTACTACTTATTATGCCGAATCTTTTTCGTCATTGGCAGTGGCAAGTGCCACGCGAACTGCAATAACTATTAATGTGAATACTTTGCCGGTTATCACTTCAGTGCCTGCTGATGTGATGACTTCAAACGAAGCTGGAATGTGTGGTAAAGTAGTTAACTATCCGGCAGTAATTGCTGAAGGAATTCCATCACCGAATATTCTATATTCAAATGCATCAGGATCTAATTTCGAAGTTGGAACGACCACTGTACTAACTACCGCAGTTAATGCCTGCGGAAATTCATCGTTATCTTTTGATGTAACGGTGAATGACAATGAACCACCAGTGGTTGTTTCGCCTCCCGCTGTTTCAGTAAATGCACCTTCAGGATCAACAACCATAAGTGGAGTTGATTTGGGCTCACCTGTAGTTTCTGATAATTGCGGAGTTGCTTCCATTTCAAATAATGCACCTTCGGTTTTTCCAGCAGGTAACACACTTGTAACCTGGTCGGTTATGGATTCGCATGGTCATATTACAACAGCCACTCAAATGGTTACTGTTGTTGCTTCAAATACAGCACCGCAGATTGCAGCCATGAGCACTTCAAGTGCCGGAAATCTTTTAGCTGCAGGAGCTTCAACTTCACTTACAATTAACTGGACCGATGAATCATCAGGAGGTCCATATGCTGTAGAAGTTAATTGGAATGATAATTCTGCTCCTACTATTTTAACCGGAATAAACATTCAAAGCGCAACTCTTTCGCATACTTATGTTAATTCTGGAATTTATGAACCCACTGTTAAAGTTACTGATGGTTCCAATGCTGTTACTAATGCTACTTTTCAATATATTGTGGTTTATGTAACCGGAAATCAATTCTCGACAGGGGGAGGAAATTTTACTGCACCTGCAGGTTCTTTATCTTCTAATTCCTCAATTAGTGGAAAAGTGAATATGGGTAGTAACTGCAAACCATCAAACTGTGGCGGTTTTCAGGGCAATATGGAAATGAATTTTCAGGCCGGAAACATTAAGTTTAAATCAGCATCGCCTACCAGTTGGGATTACCTGACTATTGGTGGTTGCTACTTAGCTGCCTTTAAAGGTACCGGAACTGTGAACGGAAGCGGTAACTATGGCATTCTGGTTGTTCAATCTGATAAAGACAAAAATCCATCTTGTGCTAATAAGGTTCGCATTAAAATCTGGAACAAAAATGCCGGTGATGCTGTGATTTTTGATACACAAGCGGGTGATGCAGAAAATGCTTTGCCAACAACCACAGTTCAAGGTGCCATACAAGTGCATGTAAATAACGATTGCACTGCGCGGTTAGACGATGCTGTTCCAACTGATGGTTCAATTGAAACTGTAGTGTATCCGAATCCTTTTACTTCAACATTTGTGATTAATGTAAAATCATTATCGGACGAAAATGTGCAGCTTGAAATTTTTGATGTGGTTGGAAAACTAGTGCAAACCATTCCTGCTGTTGCTGCTAATATTCCATTCACTGTTGAAAATAATTTTCCGACAGGCATATACATTATTCGTTCAACACAAGGTGGAAAATCGCAAATGATTAAAATGTTAAAGAATAACTGAGCTTATTTTTTTTAATTGATTGTTCAGAAATGAATTAAGGCAACCAGAAATGGTTGCCTTAAATTTTTTAAGCATGAAAAACAAGTCGTGGGTTTGTTGGCTCCGAATCTCATTATTAAATTATTAATGAATTACAGTTTTATAACAGCCAGCGGTTACATCATATTTCTGTTACAATAGGTTGCCTTTTCAAATTCGAAGATGTTTATGGATATCACCGGTACATCAGCAAGCATAGATTTCAATTTTATAATAATTGCTTTTGATAAATCTGCTTTCTGCTGTGTGGTTCTTCCTTCCATAATATTTCCAAACACATGAATGAAATCTGATTTGGTGTTGCCAACAGTAAAAATGGTGAATGGTCGAATGCGAACTTTTATATCACCTGGTTTAAATAGCCCGGTTGCATCAGCAGTATCATGAACAGCTGTAAGTATTTCTTCTGCTGTTTTCAATTTCAAAATATTTTCAGAACAAT
>JAHEZG010000434.1 GCA_023251195.1 Chitinophagaceae bacterium
GGTAGGAAACGGAACAAATAAATTCAATGCCACCATCAGCAATCCAAATGGCACCACCGATGAAAATGAAAATAACAACGCCGCACAAACTCATTTTAATGCACCGGCAGTTTACAACCTCACTGCTTCAACAACCCAAAAATTTATGGTGGAAGTAAAAACCAATAACAATGGAAATGAAACTTCTTATCAACTGCGTGGCACTGGTGGTGTAATACTTTTAACAAGAAATAATCTTAGCGCCAATACCATATATCGTGATACAATTAGCTTTAACGCTGATGAATGTTATTCGTTTGAAATATGGGATGCCGGTGAGGATGGTTTAAATTTCTGGAACCATCCGGCACAAGGAAGCGGATATGCACGACTTAAAAAAGTGGAATTGCCATACATCATAAAATCATTTCCAACTGATTTCGGAGCCGAGTACATTCATAATTTCAGAATCAATTTCCCATTGGCGGCAAATGAAATTGAGGATACAAAATCGTACATGGAATTAGCACCCAACCCGGCGGTTGATGTGATTAGTGTAAATGCTCAATTAACAAATGGTGTAGAAAAAGTTGAAGTTTATTTAATGGACTTAACTGGCCGCATTTTAAATACGCATACCCAAAACTTTAATTCATCAGTTGAGTTTTCTTTTGATATTCACGATCTTGCTCAGGGTTTATATTTTATAAAAATAAAATCGGGCACCGAAGAACATGTACAGAAATTTTTAAAAATGAACGACTAAGTAATTTTTGTAAATACCTTTTCAATTACCGAATAACTAATTAAACCGAACAAAAAATCTGTTCGGTTTTTTTATTTATGCGATTCCTGTTTTAAAATAAATTAAATAACGAGTGATGCTGCACAAATACTTTTCGCAGCTACAAATCCACTCGTCCAGGCGTGTTGAAAATTGTATCCTCCGGTAATGCCATCCACATCTAAAATTTCTCCGCCAAAATACAAACCCGGATATCTCTTGCTCATCATTGTGTTTGCATCCACTTCATTCATTGCAATACCGCCTGCACTTACAAACTCTTCCTTGAAAGTAGTTTTTCCTTCAGCCTGCATTTCATACGCACAAAAATTTTTCGCCAGTTTATTTATAACTACACTTGTTAAATCGCTCCATTTTTTTGAATCATCTATTCCTGATTCCAATAACATGAACTCCCATAATCGAGATGCAAGTCCGGTAAAATTTCCGTTCGAAGGTTTTTTTGCCGGAAATAATTTTCGTTGATCATGAATCTGTTTTACAAAATTTTGCTCATTGAATTCTGCACACCAATTTATAATAACCGAAAATTTATAATTTAATTTTTCTAAATCTTTCGCTGCAAAAGCCGACAACCGAAGCACAGCAGGGCCACTTAATCCCCAATGCGTAATAAGGATTGGGCCTTCAGCTAAAAGTTTTGTTCCTGCAATTTTAATGGATGCATTTGGCGCTGCAATTCCCATCAGATTATTTAATGGATGTTTTGGAAAATTAAAAGTGAATAAAGAAGGAACAGGAGATTCAATTTTCAAATTCAGGTTCTTCAACCAATCAAACTGATTTAACTTTTGAAAACCTCCGCAGGCAATTACCACAAAATCTGAATGAATTGTTTCTCCGTTTTTAAAACTCACATCGAAACCTTTTTCAAGCGGTTCAATTTTTTCTACCGAATGATACAATTGCAATTCAACTTTGTAAGCATGCATCTCCTTCACCAGGCAATCAATAATTGTTTGCGAGTTGTTTGATTGCGGAAACATGCGGCCATCAAATTCAGTTTTCAAATCCACCTCCCTGCTTTCAAACCATTCAATCGTATCTGTTGTAAAAAACTGATGAAATGCTTTCCGAACAAATCGCTCACCGCGCGGATAGCATTTGGCCATTTCATTTATATCAAAACATGCGTGTGTGACATTGCACCTTCCGCCTCCGCTAACTTTTACTTTTTGCAAAACATTTCCGCTTTTCTCAACAATCATCACTTTCAACAAAGGATTCATTCGTGCAGCATTCACCGCACAGAAAAAACCAGCTGCACCTCCCCCTATTACAATTAATTTTTTTGATATCATTTTATTCGAATGCGGCAAAATTAAAATTGTGCGGGAAGTGTTTTCATTATTTGTAACAAGCGTGATAAACCTTAAATCGCAACCGCTTACTTTCGCCGCACATGCAACAACCTTCCATCATACTAATCAATTGCCCGCTTTATGTAACTCCGTATTTAAAAGCCGAAGTGGAAGCACTCGGATACACCATCACATGGGAACATGCAAATGGCGTGGAAATAAAAGGAACGATGAATGATTGCATTCGATTGAATTATTTTTTGCGCAGCGCAAGTAAAGTTTTATGGATGATTAAAAAAGTTAAAGCGGCCGATGCCAATGAATTATTCAACAAAGTATCGGAAGTTGCTTGGGAAAATTACTTGCGCAAGGATGA
>JAHEZG010000435.1 GCA_023251195.1 Chitinophagaceae bacterium
TAAGCTGACTAAAAAAAGCAAGGAAACGCAAAGCAACATGAAACCATCGCACCCGATTGTTAATTCTGTTTTGCGTGCATACAATTCGTTTGAAATGAATTTCAGCAGAATGAATAAACTCTTTGGTGTGACTTGCGCAGCGGAAGGAGAAATATCAAGTAAACAGTAAACCGAAATCAGTAATCAGAAAAAATTCACAACAACAAACAACCCGAAACCAGAAACCCGAAACTCGAAACCATTTTTAAAAATGAAATCGCTTCATCCGAAATCCCTCTCCTTTCTTTCGCAATTAAAAAAGAACAACAACAAACCGTGGTTCGATAAACACAAGCCCGAGTTTGATGAAATCAGAATTCAGTTCACCGAGTTCATTGATGAATTGCTGGTGGCAATGAAAAAAGTGGATCCGCAAATCGGTACTGATTTAAAAGCGAAGGATTGTGTGTTCCGTATTTATCGCGATGTGCGTTTTGGAAAAGATAAAACTCCTTACAAGATTCATATTGCTGCAGCATTCGGTCGCGAAGGGCGAAGAGGAAAATATGCGGGTTACTACATTCACATTGAACCCGGAGGAAAAAATTTTATGGGCGGTGGTGTGTGGATGCCCGAAGCGCCTGAACTGAAAAAAGTTCGTCAGGAAATTGATTACAACCTGAAAGATTTTAAAAAGATAACCGAAGCTAAGAGTTTCAAAAAAACTTTCGGTGAACTGGATGGTGAGAAAATGAAAACCATTCCGAAAGATTATGAAGCCAACAATCCCGCTATTGAAATTCTGAAACACAAAAGTTTTTTGTTTGGATGTGAGTTGGATGATAAAACTGTTCTCTCTCCATCTTTCTTGAAAAAATCTGTTTCTGTTTTTACTGAGTTGTCACCTTTCATTCAGTTTCTGAATCGGGCGATGGATTGATTTTTTATGGATAACGAAGAAAGACTTAAAAGAGCAGTAGAATTTTTAAAAGAAAGAAAATCCTTTAAAGTTGGTGACCTGTTATTGGAAGACAACGAAAATAATTTCAATGTTATTGGTTGGTCGAACTATCAATTTATTGAAAATTTATCAAGGCAAAATGCTCTAATAGAATTGAGTGAAATAAAAAATCTTTTTAAAATGATGGTTGAAATTAATACTGAGCTAAAATTATTTGTGGCAAATAAGAATATTATATATGAACTCAATTGTGATGTAGGAAAAAGTGCTTGCCTAATTTGCCGTGAGAAAAACAATGAAATTTTTTGGACATGATTTCAAAAACACTAAAGAATTTCACCTAAATTTTTTCCCCAATTCATTCAGCAATTAAAATTCAAAAACAGTTTATTGTATCTTTGAAATCAAACAAAAAATAAAATGCCTTTTAAAAATATTGTCTGGAAAGAAGGGAAATATTTTGTTGCTCAGTGTCTCAATGTTGAAGTTTCCAGCTTTGGAAAAACAAAAATTGAAGCATTAAAAAATCTGGACGAGGCACTCGAATTATATTTTGAAGAAGATTTTGGAAAATAGAAATCATAAATATTCCTTCTAAAATTTTTCCACAATTCATTCAGCAATCAATAGCGCGGTTATATTTGTTTCCGGATGGAGAATTTCATTGTATCGGCGCGTAAGTACAGACCAGCAAGGTTCGAAGATGTTATTGGGCAACCGCAGGTAACGCAAACATTAAAGAATGCAATACGCAACAATCAGTTGGCGCAGGCATTTTTGTTTTGTGGTCCGCGCGGTGTGGGTAAAACAACCTGCGCAAGAATTCTAGCTAAAGTTATTAACTGCGAAAATATTTCGAAGGACATTGAAGCATGTAACGAATGCGAGAGTTGTAAATCATTTAATCAGAATGCAACTTTCAATGTACATGAGTTAGATGCCGCATCGAACAACAGTGTGGAAGATATCCGCGCGCTGATTGAGCAGGTTCGATACGCACCGCAAACCGGAAAGAAAAAAATATACATTATTGATGAGGTTCACATGCTTTCGAATCAGGCATTCAATGCTTTTCTGAAAACATTGGAAGAACCACCGCCTTACGCCATTTTTATTTTAGCAACTACTGAGAAACACAAAATCATTCCAACCATTTTATCGCGTTGCCAGATTTTTGATTTCAGCAGAATAAGAACCGAAGACACTGCAGATTATTTAGCCAACATTGCGAAGAAGGAAGAAATAAAATCTGAAACAGATGCGCTGCACATCATCGCACAAAAATCGGATGGAGCGTTGCGCGATGCACTCAGTATGTTCGACCGAATCAGTGTTTTTACGGGTGGAAATATTACTTATCAATCTGTTCTCACCAATCTGAATATTCTCGATTACGATTACTTTTTTCGCTTCACCGATTATTTTTTACAAGAAAGTGTTACAGATTGCCTGCTCACTTACAATGAAATTTTGGCAAACGGATTTGAAGGCGATAATTTTTTAAGCGGACTTGCT
>JAHEZG010000436.1 GCA_023251195.1 Chitinophagaceae bacterium
AAGAGCGATTTACAATTGTGTCATTTATTCGAATAGAGCCAAGTGGAATGCTGTTTTGTTTTAAATGTAACAGTCGCTCTAAATTTTCACGAGTAAAAAATCCGGCAACCTGCCTTTCCGGATGTGTGCCACTATCCCAGAAAAAAACATCTTCGCCATTTGACATAAAAGAGAATGGCAGAAAACTTTGCTTGATGGCAATCTTGGTTATATACTGCAAAACCTGCTCCTTGCCTTCACGAGCATCGCGTCTGGTTTTCTTTGCTTCAATTACTGCAAGCACTTCACCATTTGTTCGATACAAACAATAATCAGTAATTCCATTTACCGGCGAAGCATCATAACCATCAACCGGAATTTCAAATCCAACACAAGTACGATCAGCCAGATTCCAACCTGCCTTGACCAACATTGGGTCAATGAGATTGTAACGGGTTTGTGCTTCGTTGAAAGTTGAAAACGACATGAAGTAATAAAATAATGGTCTTTAAAATTTTTTGCCGTTGCAAGGTATCAGAAAAAACTGTTACAACAACTGGTTCAAATAATTGAAAGTGCTGTAAATTAAAACTGTAATTTTTTGATTTGACCGTAAATGTAGGATTAGCTTGTCAGGTAGTGTGAATTTTTATATGAATAAATCCACCTTGCTTCGAAAGCACTTCAAATCATATTTGAATAATTGAAAGTGCGGTAAAATTATAGTTGTATTTTTTAGCTTGACTTGAAATTTGGGTTTTAACATCTCAAGTTGTGTGTAGATACACCATTAATAACCCACCATGTTTCGAAAGCGCTTCTTAAAACTTAATTGATAGATTGAATTTGTGGTAAATTATACCTGTATTTTTTAGCTCGACTTGATTTTTGGTTTTTAAATGTCAGATGGTGTGTATTTGTTCCTGTAAAAACCCACCGTGCTTCGAATGCACTACTAAATTCTAATTGAACAATTGAAAGTTCTAAAAAATTAAAGGTGCAATTTTATTAAAGATGCAATTTTGATTTTTTGTTAGGTGGTGGTCCGGAGGTTATGCTTGCTAAAGCATATACTACTTCAATGGAAAGTTGCATTCAAAATTGAAATGTAGCTGATTTTAAAAATTACAGCTATAATTTTTTTGAAATTTCAATTTTGAGTTTAGTGGGGACTTACTGGTAGTTTAAAGTTTTTTTATAGCTCCCACCCAATCCTGAGGTGTTTCATATCGCATTCATCTTAATCAGTTTACTGCAAATCCAAGTGGTTGTATTTTCATATAAAATTTGAGTGAAGTTTCTTTTAATGAGCCTTTGAAATGTTGTAAAGATTTTAAAATCTGTTGCAAACTATTGATTCAGAGCCATTAAAATCTTTAGACTACTATTTATCAATCAAATCCATTAATCGACAATCTCCTTATTATTGCAATCTGGTTTTATTCTGACATCCAACATTGAATTTTCTGACCACTGACATTTTATTATATATCGTTGAAATGATTCATTGCCGATTCATTCCTTCATTTTAAATCCAACAGAATTTGACACTACATTTCATAAGGCACAAATAAAATCATAATATAAAATCCGTTAAAGTTGGGCAATACAACAATGTACCTCGCATTGCTTCATGAGTAACAATTGAGAACTGCATGGGACAAATAATTACTTCATTTAAACTCACCAAAAACCAAAAGCAAGAAATAGATATTAGTAGCTATGCAAGCGGCATGTATTTTATCAAGTTCTTTGATGGAGAGCAGCATACTGAATTGAAGGTGGTGAAAGAATAATTATTCAGTTTCCACGATTTATGAATGACACTGTATAATTAGTAGAATGAGCTTATGATTTTCATATTCCGTTGTTCTTAATAAGTTTAATTGTTTGAAAATTTGTAGTCGATTTTAAAATGCAGAAATAAAACCCGCTATTCAATTCCGATAAATCAATTTTGATTTTATTTTTTCCTTGTTTAAGATTTCCTATTGGAATATTTTTTATTTCTCGTCCAAGCACATCAAAAATTGTAACTGTGAAGTTTTCTGATTCAGATAAATTAAATTCTAAAGTTGTTGACGAGGAAAATGGGTTTGGTGAAATGAGGATATCTTGAAGTGTGTTTTCAAAATCATTCACTTCTGTTGTTGAATATTGATATTTAAATATTGTACCCATTCCGTTAGTTCCTCCCTGCTCAGTTGTTCCATACAAATAATTTCCATCAGAATAAAGTGACCCATAAGGATAACTTCCATTTATGGTGCCTTCAAAATCCATCAACTTTGAATAGCCGCTTCCATCGGGCATTATTTTAAATGTAGTTCCCATATCGTTCGTTCCACCTTGCTCTGTCATTCCAAGCAAGTAGGCTCCGTCAAAAAATAAGGAGTTGAATGGGTAACTTCCATTTGTTGCTCCTGCAAAATCCAACAACTTTGAATATCCGCTGCCATCCGGCTTTATTTTAA
>JAHEZG010000437.1:0-1345 GCA_023251195.1 Chitinophagaceae bacterium
GTTAGTTGATGATTTAAATTTTCACCTAACAGGTTGATTTCTGAGCTGCTACTTACTTCTTGCCTGCTACTGTCTTGCGCTTTCCTTTACGGGTGCGTGAGTTAGTACGGGTGCGCTGACCTCGAACAGGTAAACCTTTACGATGGCGAATGCCCCGGTAAGAACCAATGTCCATCAAACGCTTAATGTTCAATTGAATTTCGGAACGCAAAGCACCTTCCACTTTGTAGTCATCAGTGATGGTGGTACGGATACCGTTCAAATCATTATCGTCCCAATCTTTTACTTTCTTTTCAGGATCAACACCTGCTTTCAAAAGTATTTTGCGTCCTGCTGAACGACCTATTCCAAATAAATATGAGAGACCGATATCGCCTCTTCTGTTTTTTGGTAAATCAACACCTGCTATTCTTGCCATTGATGGTTTATGGTTTTTTTAACCTTGTCTTTGTTTAAAACGGGGATTCTTTTTGTTAATCACATACAGCTTGCCTTTGCGACGAACTATCTTGCAATCAACACTGCGTTTTTTTATTGCGGCTCTTACTCTCATTGCTTCTGTTATTTAAAACGATAAGTGATTCTCCCCCTTGTTAAATCGTAAGGACTCATTTCAACTGATACTTTATCTCCGGGAAGAATACGAATGTAGTGCATGCGCATTTTTCCTGAAATGGTGGCTAAAATCTCGTGCCCGTTCTCCAGTCTGACTCTAAACATGGCGTTTGAAAGCGCTTCCGTTATTGTTCCATCCTGCTTAATCAGGTCTTGTTTTGCCATCCGGTTTTGTAAAAAATGAGGCCTCCCTTTAAAAAGAAGGGACGCAAAAGTAAAAAGTTAATTGAGATTAACAAGTTAAAGTTACATGTTACTGTATCTGTAAAAAATCTTCTTTAAGATTCGAATCAATATTTATAAAATCAGGAATTCTATAACAGGAATTATTACCAATTTGGCATGAATTGCACATCCCATTTTATATAAATTAAATGCATTTTGATTATTTGCCAGGAAAAAATTCACAAACAAATTTGTTTAATTAATAAATCAGCCTTTTTACTACCTAATTTAGAAGCTTGATGCAAATCATTGCAGCCTTTTTCTTTATCTCCATAATAACAATATATCTGACCTCGAAAATAGTAGCCTTTGTTGTCGTTCGGATTTAATTTTATATAACTGTTGAAATCATTTAATGCTTCGTTCATTTTTTTCAATCTACCATAAATAGTCCCTCGTTCGAAATAGGCTTTGTCAAAATCTGACCTGAGCGAAATAGCTTTAGTAAAATCAGTTATTGCCGTTTCAAGATTTCCGAGTTTATTATTAATCTCACCACTGTAAT
>JAHEZG010000437.1:1355-2448 GCA_023251195.1 Chitinophagaceae bacterium
TAAAATATAACGCCAGGAGGTAATATGGTTTTGAAATGGTTGAATCGATTAGTATGAATTCCTTGCATTCCAGAAGCATATTTGGATAATCTGCAACATTGTAATAAGCCGTTGCCAACCGATCTCTCGCATCTGGATTATTTGATTGAATTTTTTTAATGTGCTTAAACTTTTCGATAGCTTCTTTTTCTTCATTAATCATTGATAACACAATTCCATATTGCAACCAGGCATAGCCATTTTTTGGATGATAGGCAATTGCATTTTCAAAATAGGTTCTGAAATTTTTATAACAACCAGCATTTCGATAGGTAATTAAACTCATTGCCATTACCATAACGGACAGTAATAGGCCTGCATATTTTTTATAAAACAGATTTTCAAACAGTGAATAAAAAATCAACAATAATCCTACTCCCGGAAAAATCATTCTATGATCTAAGTATTGATATGAATAATCACTGAATGATGTTTTATAAAACAGTACGGGAATTAATGGCACCAGAAAACATATCAGTCCGAACAAAACCAATTTTGCATTAATTTTTTTACGGAATAAAAAAACAGCAATACCAATAATTGCAATAACCGCTATTCCGGAATAAGTGATTATTGGATTGAAAAAAGGCATGACACAAAAAAACATGGGAACAAAAAACTTAAATACCTCTTCCGGAATAAGTGGAAGATTATAAACCAGGTAATGAAAATTAAATAATGAAGAGGAGGTATCAACGCATTGAGATCGCATCCATAAATAAACAATTGTCAGAATAATTGAGGGGGTAAAAATCAAAAATGATTTTAGTTTGTTCAACTTAAAATTCCAAAATAAAAATCCGGCTAAACCAATAATCGGAATTAAAACGGTTGCACTTTCTTTTGAAAGCAGTGCGAGAAAATAGAATATGGATGCAATTATTAAATGAATCATTTTATTTGAACGGAAATAATTACTCCATGAAAGCAAGCAGCCAACAGAAAAAACAAACAAGTATAAATCTCCTCTGGCCGGAATCCAGCTTACAGTGTGTGCCAATAAAAAATGAACGGAAAACAGTAGTGAAATCCAGAACGCATGATTGATTATTAT
>JAHEZG010000438.1 GCA_023251195.1 Chitinophagaceae bacterium
AAGGCGATGCCGCACCGCGCATTTGATGTGGGCATTGCGGAACAACACGCTGTAACATTCAGTGCCGGATTGGCTACGCAGGGACTCATTCCGTTCTGCAATATTTATTCGTCGTTTATGCAGCGCGGCTACGACCAGTTGGTACACGATGTAGTGCTGCAAAAGCTGCATGTTGTTTTTTGTTTGGACCGTGGCGGATTAGTTGGAGAAGATGGTGCTACTCATCAGGGAGAATTTGATATTGCTTTTCTGCGTTGCCTGCCCAACATTGTGGTGAGTGCACCCATGAATGAAGAAGAGTTGCGCAACCTGATGTACACTGCGCAGCTCGCGAAAAATAATTTCCCCTTCAGCATACGCTACCCGCGCGGCGAAGGTGTGATGCCCGACTGGCGCAAACCGTTTACTGAACTGGAGATTGGCAAGGGCAGAATGATTTGCGATGGCGAAGAAGTTTGCATTCTCAGCATCGGGCACCCGGGAAATTTTGTGGTGAATGCCTGCCGCGAATTAATGACCGACGGAATACAGCCCGCGCATTACGACATGCGCTTTGTGAAACCGCTTGATGCGGAACTGTTACACAGCGTGTTTGCGCGCTTCAAAAAAATAATTACGGTGGAAGATGGCGTGAAGATGGGCGGCTTCGGCAGCGCGGTGCTCGAGTTTATGAGCGACCACCACTACCATGCTGATGTGCGCCGCCTCGGCATACCCGATAAATTTATTGAGCACGGCTCGCCTGCGCAGCAATATGAATACTGCGGCTTCAGCGCCGCTAACATTGCCGATGCAGTGCGCGAGATGGTGAAGGAGAAAGTGCAGGTGAGTGTGAATTAATTTGAATCTATGATTACAATTTCTATATGTTCAGTTTTTTTGGAACTGGGTTATTCATTCGATGTATCTCATTTAGTTGATAAATTAATTGTGAAAAGGATAAATGAGAATGTAATGGACAAATTCAAACCAGATAATTTCAATTTAGAATATAGTCTTGGAATATTTATTACAACAGGAGTGAATGTAAAAGAAATTGAAGTTATGAATCGCCCCTCTATAAGCAAGAAATATAAAAGCGTTGATTACACATTTAAATTACCACATATCGAAATTGATGACAAAGAAGATAATGTGATTCTTTATGTAAATAATTTTTTTGAAGCTTTAAAAATTCTGTTTGACCGATTGAAATTATCTCTTACGAATGAAATAGAGTTGACAAAGCAAAAAGTAATTGGAGAGATTTATTTGAATAAAGTATATTCAATTAACAATGATGATGATGTTTTGAAAATGCTTAAGAAAAAAAACTTGAAGGATTAAATCAGAACCATGAAAAACATTTTACTGCTTCTTGTTATTTCTTTTTTTGTGGGGAAGAATTGCGAGGCGCAGAATCTTGTTCCGAATCTGAGTTTTGAGGATACTGTTGCTTGTCCAAATTCTGTTGACCAAGTTTTCAATTCAAATGGATGGAATTCATTTGGGAATTCACCCGATTATTTTAATTCCTGTAGTCATGATACTTTGAGTGGAATTATTTTGGCAGGAGTACCAAATAATTTTGCGGGATATGAATTCGCAATTAATGGAAGCGCTTATTGTGGGCTTTATACTTTTGAAGTTGGTGGTTATCGAGAATTTTTAGGAAGAGCATTGTCTAACTCACTTCAATCAGGCAATAAATATTTTGTTAGTGTGAAAGTAAGTTTAGCTGATAGTTCAAGATTTGCTACGAATAATTTGGGAGTTCTATTTTCAACTGTTGCTTATTCTGCTATGACTCCTGCACCAATGAATAATCATCCGCAAATATTTTCACCACAAATAATTTCAGATACTTCAAATTGGATTACGATTTCAGGGTCATTTATAAGTGACTCAGCATATCAATATATTATCATAGGGAATTTCTTTACAGACAGTGCTTCAAATATTACAAGCGTACAATCGCCCAATCAACTTTTCATGGCTTCCTATTACTACATAGATGATGTTTGTGTTTCTCCTGATTCACTTGAATGTGATTTGAATCCTGAAGGCATTTATAATTTGAAAGAAACAAAAGCAAGCATCAACCTCTACCCCAACCCGGTTAGTGAACAGTTAACTGTAAACTGTGAACAGGTTGCAAGCAGAATTGAAATCAGTGATGCCTTGGGGAGAGTTAAAAGTTGTGAGTTCAAAGTTCAAAGACCTTTCACCCAAATTGATATTCATTCGCTGCCTTCCGGCATTTATTTCATCAAGGTTTATTTTGGTGATGGTACAATGGAGGTAAAGAAGTTAGTGAGGGAATAAAAAATTTTATCGCAAATCAAATCCGCTTAATCTTCGCGCCCAGTTTATTTAATCGCGCATCAATATTTTGATAACCGCGATCAATCTGATTGATGTTGTTGATGATGCTTTTTCCTTCGGCGCTCATGGCTGCGATTAACA
>JAHEZG010000138.1 GCA_023251195.1 Chitinophagaceae bacterium
TTCCGGTAATTCTTTCATTTTTTATTATGACCAATGTTCCGAATAATCCGAACAGCGGATTGGCAGTTTTTGCATCACTGTTTCCATTAACAAGTCCGATAGTAATGGCGGCGCGAATACCATTTGAACCGCCGTGGTGGCAAATTATTGCTTCAATGGTTTTTCTCGTTCTCGGCTTTGTTCTGATTGTTTGGATGGCAGCAAAAATTTATCGCACCGGAATATTGATGTACGGAAAAAAGAATTCGTTGCGCGAAGTGGTGAAGTGGCTTTTTTATAAATATAATTAATGATTGCGAATTCATGCAGAGACTTTAATTTTGAATTTATTAAATTAAAAAAAATGCAACACGCTTTAGGAAAATACATAGTTGTTGATCCAAAAATCTGTCATGGAAAAATAACTTTTAAAGGCACGAGAATTATTGTTGCTGATGTGTTGGATATGGTAGCAAAAGGAAATGCCTGGGAATATATCATTGAACAATATCACGGCAATATTTCTAAAGCGGCAATCTCCGAAGCTGTATCGCTTAGTAAAGAGAGTTTGTTAAAGACGATAAATGCGGCTTAATGATTTTATTGGATGAGAACATTACTCATGATCAAAAAATTGCTTTAGAAAAAGCAAGATACAAAATAAAGCAGGTGGTTGTTGATGTGTTAAGAAAAGGAACACAAGACGAACAAATTATTTCGTGGCTTCAAAAACAAAATAGAATTGTGTTCTGTACGCTTGATGATGATTTTTATAAAGCGATCCTAACACATTCGTCATATTGTATTTTGCATTTAGATGTTGAACGCGATGAAGTTTCTTTTTATATCCGGAAATTTTTTCGACACGCACATTTTAATTCATGGAGAAAACAATCGGGGAAAATTATTCGATTGAGTCATGCTTTTATTTCTTTTTATTCCGGTAAAGATTTTCAATTAAAAAAGATTAAGTGGTAATGAAAAAAAATATTTTGCTTTCGATAATTTTTATGCTGTTTGTATCATTCAGTTTTTTGTCTTCCTGCTCCTCATGCAATAATCCTAAGCCTGTTACAGTTGACACCACAAAACCAAAACCTGCTGTAACAGTTCATGTTCCTGAATTTGATGCGGACTCTTCTTATCAATTTTGTGATGCACAGGTGAAATTCGGTCCGCGTATTCCGGGAACAAAATCGCAACAACAATGCGCCGCTTACTTAGAAAAAATGCTGAAGCGATATTGCGATACTGTTTATATACAGAAAGCGAATTTGAAAGTTTATGATGGAACCGAAAAACCAATGATTAATCTGATTGGAAGTTTTAATCCGAAAGCAAAAAAAAGAATTCTGTTGCTCGCGCATTGGGACACACGCCCATGGAGCGATCGTGATGCGAATGAACCGAAAAAACAATTTGATGGCGCTGACGATGGTGGCAGCGGTGTTGGAATTTTAATTGCCTGCGCCCAACAATTTCAAAAACAAAAACCGAATGTGGGAGTTGATATTCTGTTGTGCGATGTAGAAGATTTTGGTCCGCCAGAATTTGAAAGCAAGTGGGATGAAACCGATCAGTATGCACTCGGGACACAGTACTGGGCAAATCATCCGCACACAAAAAACTATCGGGCCTTCTATGGAATTTTATTAGACATGACCGGCGCTGTGAATGCACGATTCCCGAAAGAAGCATTCTCCATGAAGTTTGCACCGAGCGTGGTGAATGAATTCTGGAATCATGCACAATCGCTTGGCTTTGGAAATTATTTTGTAAATGAAAACGGCGGAGCCATTACTGATGATCATTATTATGTGAACACAATTAACGGAACTCCAACCATTGACATTATCAATCTCAGCACCGAAACCAAAACCGGATTTGCTCCGCACTGGCATGCGCAATCAGATAAAATGGATTTGATTGACCGCGCAACCATGAAAGCAGTGGGGCAAACTTTATTGCAGATGATTTATTACGAGCCGGGAGATGAAAATATTTAACTACAGAGTTTCACCGAGTAAGTACAGTGTATCTCAGTGAAAAAAAACTCCATGTACCTCTGCGATAAACTCTGAGCAACTCTGTGGTTTATTAAAGAGATTTCAATCTGATTTTTTCTTCCTCGCATGCTTTCATCAGCTCCGGATAAAAACGAAAGAAACTTTCTTTCAAAACAATTTCATTATCAAGAATGAATTGCGGCGCTTGTAAAAGCATTTCTCCTTTTCTGATTCGGCGCGCCATGCCGTTGAATGATTTTGTCATTCCGGCGATGGTTGCATAATTCAGCAACCAGTTTTCTTTTCGCATGTATGGAAGCAGTAGCTGATTTCGCTCCGGCATAATAGAAGCATATTTTTCAAACACGAGATATGCTTGATTCGAAAATGATTCCAATGAATCGGTATTGAATTCATTCCAGTGCTTTGCGAGTATGTGATCATAAATCATATCAATCACTACCCCTGATAACAAACCGAATTGCGGGCGCAGTAATTTTTTCAGTTCGCTTACTTCTTTATGTGTATCGGTGAAGTTATCAATGAAGCGGTGTAACAGAATTCCTTTACTAATTTCTTTTTCGTAGTCGAGGTATTTTTTTCCTTTCACTGCATCGGCAATGAAACCACCGAGCATCAGTTCATCGTTGTTGCGTGCGAGCATTAGGTGGGCGAGGTGATTCATTTGGAAATCAAATATCAAAAATTATACGCGACGAGAGTTGCCAACTTTTTTATTCGATGCAAAATAAAGTTGGCAACTCTTTGCACTACTCCCTCACAAACCGCCTCACCTCCCAACTTCCATCGTGCAGTTGAAGTTTTATAAAATAAACTCCGGGAGAAAAGGATTTCAGATTGATGATTTTTTTCTCGCTTGTCATGCTGTGCTTGTCGAAACATCTTAGCGTTTGACCGTTACACACTCTTCGACAAGCTCAGAGTGACAGCGCTACTGTTTCACAAACCTCCTAACCTCCAAACTTCCATCGTGCAGTTGAAGTTATATAAAATAAACTCCGGGAGAAAAAGATTTTAGATTGATGATTATTTCGCGACTGTCATGCTGCAATGTCACACTGAGTTTATCGAAGTGTTGTCGAAGCATTTCTCTTCCCATTAAATCAAAAACCGCAATTGTATTTATTGACTGCGAACTGTGTCTATTTACTCTCAAACATATCTCTGAATTCTTTCAAGGTAATTATTTTCAGTCCTTCGATTGAAATATTGAAAAGCGGTTTGTCGCCAGTCACAAAATATTCCGACTTTGACTTTATGGCGAGGTCAAAAAGAAAATCATCATCGGGGTCAATGGATTGATTGAAAATTTTTTCAGCAGAAATAAAAACTGAAATACTCAAAACCTGATTGATGTATTCCTTCACCGGCTTGGTTAAATACTTTTTGAATTTTGGTTTGTGCAGATTCTCCGACAACTCATCTATCAATTCTTCGCTGATTAATATTTGCAAATCATGATTGAAAATCTGTTCGGTCAACTCAGCAAGGCGATGCTTGATAATGTAGCTCACCCAGATATTGGTGTCTAATACAAAACGCTTACCTGCCATTTCGCTTTCTCCGTGTCTTGCGAACTTCAGAAACTATTTCTTCAATGGTGAGCGAATTTTTTTTCACGCTGCTGTCTAATTCAATTGCTTTTTCAACCAATGCTTTTTGTTTCAGATTCTTCAACAGAGTTTCCTGCTCGGTATCAGTCAATGCCAGAGCGAAGCGACTTATCTCACGAATTCTGTTCTTTGTTGCAATGGTCATCTCAAAAAAGTTTTTCCAAAATTAGAAATCATTTTATTCAGAACAATTATTTCTTTGTTGAAAATTGCTTAACCAGAGAGCGCACAGAGTAAATACACAGAGTTTACACAAAGAAAAAACACTCAGTTGTTTTTCAAACTCCCTCTCTTACTAAAGGGAGGGTGGAAACGAAACCACTCCGACTGATGCTTGTCTTGGGTGAGTTGTTTCTTTGGGGTGAGTGGGATTTTCACTCCTTCACAAACCGCCTCACCTCCCAACTTCCATCGTGCAGTTGAAGTTTTATAATATAAACGCCGGGAGAAAGGATTCTGAATAAAAATATTTAGACGCAATAAAATTATTTTAGCTTTGAAAAAATTTTTAGCATGAGCATAAGAGAACAAATAAGTAAGCTTTCTCCTGCCGAACAGATTTTGCTGGTTGAAGAAATCTGGGATGAAATAAAAACAGAGAACAAATCTTTTTTGAGTGACGAGAAGAAAAAATTTCTGGATGAACGGATTGCTGCCATCCAAAAAGGAGAAGCAACCTTTGTTACGCTCGATGAAATAAAAAAGAGATTCAACTCTCTGAAATGATTTTCAAATATATTATTGATGAAGTTGCGGGAGCACAATTATTAGAAGCTGCTGCGTGGTATGAAGAAAAAAGAGCGGGACTTGGAAACGATTTGATTTTATGTTTTGAAGAGGGCATTGAAACCATTTGGCATTCACCATTTTTAGAAGAGCGCTATCGGCATCTGCGGTTATTTAACATCAAGCGGTTTCCTTATCAGATAATTTATTCTGTAGAAAATGATTTAGTAACTGTGGTTGCATTTTTTCATGCTCACCGGAATCCTACGGTCTGGAAAAAATAGTTTTGTAATAAAGAGTAAAAAATTATTTGCTCTCACTGTTTCACAAACCTCCTCACCTCCCAACTTCCATCGTGCAGTTGAAGTTTTATAAAATAAACTCCGGGAGAAAAAGATTTTAGATTGATGATTTTGGATTTGAGGTTGAGCGAACCCGAAACTTCAAACCCGTAACCCGCAACTGCTTTACCCATTAAATCAAAAACGGCAATTGTATTTATTGACTGCTGCGAACTGATTATTGTTAACTCGCTGCTTGCGGGGTTGGGATAAATTTTTATTTGATTATTAATTGATAGCTCATTATTAATTCCAAGCACATCAACATAAATGCAATCAGATAATTTGGTGCATCCTTCTCCATTTGTAATCCAAACAGCATAGTTGCCATCTGTTGTTGCAATAAATGTTTGCTGTGTTGCTCCGCTAATATTTATACTGCTGTCGCAGTTATACCATTGATAAGTTGCTCCTGTAAGTTCTGCTGTTAAAGAATCTCCATTAACAATTACAGAATCATTTACATAATCAATTCCTAAAGTTGTAGTCAACAAACTATCGCAACCCTGCGCATTTATTAATGTATCGAAATATGTTCCTTCAGTTGTTTGAAAAGCACCTTCTAAAAATAGACTATCACCATCACAGATTTTTATTGTTTGTGAGTTTGAAGAAGATGAAAGAACATTCAATTGCAAATTGATAATTGAATCACAGCCCAAAACATTACTTAATGTGTCAGAATAATTTCCTGCAATTGTCAGTGGATTATTGTTAAAAGAAAAAGTATCTCCTGAACAAATGCTTGCACTACTATTGATAATACTTGAACTCAATACATGAATATAATTCGGAATTAAAAGTGTGTCAGCACCAATTGAATTAGTTGCAATCAATTGTACATCGTAATCGGCGGAGTTAGTGTAACACACAATTGGATTGTGGCTTGTATCGCTTGAAGGGTTTCCTCCCGGAAAACTCCATTGCAAATTTCCAGTAGTATATAATGAACCTGTGAAAGAAAAATTTATGCATCCACCTGAACACGCATTCTGTATTGATGAAAAACTTGAAACTGGATTTGGAAAAGGAGCAAGACAAATCATAAAATAATCTATACTGTTATTCCATGAGTCCTGGGTTTTATCACCTCCAATTGTTGCGTCAGAATAATTTCCAAGGATGAAGGAGCCATTTGTTAACTGGCAGCAAAGCCCTGCTTCATCATGATGGTTTTGAAGCACGGTGCGGTCCCAAATTAAATTATTCAGTGTGTCGAACAGGATGACCCATGTTTGTTCAACTCCGTTCCCTCCAAAATTATCTTGTGTTTTATCACCACCCATTGAAGAATAGGAGGTGCCGGCAACCAGAATGTTATTTTCATTGGTGATAAAAAGTTGGTACACATCATCATCATCATCATCCCCCCCATAAGCACGCTGCGACACGCAGGCACCCGATGATTCAAGAATCACACTCCAGTAATCAGTAAAGGTGTTGTGGTTTGCAACTGTTTTGTTTCCTGAAATGGTATCCGAGTATGAGTAACCACAAACACCAATTTTATTTCCAGCGCATCCGATTAATGGATAATAATCAGAACCTGATCCTCCGAATCTTTTTTGCCATAACAGATTCAACTGTGTATCTAATTTACAAACCAAGTAATCTTGAAATCCAAAAGACGGGCTTGTAATATTCCCTGATACACCACTTGAAGTTCCTATAGAAGCATAAATAAATCCATCCTCCGAAATATCAATTCCGCATCCAATATCAAAACTAAAACCTCCTATTCCAAACTGAGAAATCAGGTTTCCGCCGGTGTCAATTTTAATTAACCATGCATCATCAGCTCCATAGTTAGCTGATGTTTTATTACCGCCGATTCCGGAATTTGACCGCCCTGTGATAATGATTTTATGGTCGGGTGTTTCAATCGCCTGGTATGCCACATCACCACCATTTCCTCCAAAAACTTTATCCCAAATAATTGTTCCGTTCTGGTCAATTTCTACTATCCAGTAATCATAACTACTGTATGAGTTTTGAGTTTTATCACCCGATATATTTGAATTGGAAGATCCTGACAATATAATTTTCCCATTGCTTAATTCAAGAATACCGTTTAGCGCATCGTTAGAAGAGCCCCCATACCTTTTATCCCAAATCATATTCCCGTTCGCATCAACTTTTACTACCCAGTAATCATTTCCTCCACGCGAATCCTCAGTTTTGTCGCCACCAACTCCCGAATAACTATAACCACCGGCTAAAAAAGTCCCATCGGCAAGCGGACAAAATACTGATGGATGCTCACTAACAAGACCTCCGAATCTTTTATCCCAGATTTTTGGCGGTGCTAAATTCTGCGCAACAGAATTCAACACACTGAAAAAAAATAAAATGAAAACAAAAATCTTTTTCATCAACTCAAATGTAATTCAATCAGCGCCTGCATTCCATCTTCAAATTTTCAAATCACCAAATCTTCAAATCAAAAAACTACTTACTCTTATCAGGAAATGGCGGAACGGGTGGAATGTTTTTCTCCTGTGTTTTGAGTTCGTCGAGCAATTCTTTTATGGCGGCATCTAACTGCTCATCAATGCCGGCGAATTCTTTTGCGGGGTCGTTATCTACCACCACATCGGGGTCAACGCCGTGACCTTCGATGGCGAAACCATCGGCAGTGTAGCTGGTGAATTCGGGGCGGTCCATGAAGCCGCCATCAACAAACGGAAGGGAGCCGCGGATGCCGACAATGCCGCCCCATGTGCGCTTGCCTATGATTTTGCCGAGGTGGAGCGCGCGGAAACGATAGGGAAATATATCGCCATCGCTCGCCGAGTATTCGTTCACGAGGCAAACTTTGGGACCATAAAAAACTTCGGGGTTGGTGGTGCCCACTGTTACATTGCGCACCATGCTGAAGTAAACCAACTGCTCGCTGAGGCGGTCGGCAATGAGCGGCGACACAAAGCCACCGCCGTTTCCGCGGTCGTCAACGATGAGTGCCTTGCGCGTGATTTGCGGATAGTAGTGCTTGATGAATTCGTTCAGCCCATCCACGCCCATGTTGGGAATGTGGAGGTAACCGATTTTTCCGTTGCTGACGGAATCAACATAATGAATGTTGTGCTCCACCCAATTGTAGTAGCGCAGATTTTTTTCATCGCCGATGGGAACTACTAAAACTTTTCGGCTGCCGGTGGTGCTCGCCGTGGAATTGATGGTGAGTTCGGTTTGCTTGTCGGCAGTGCCCACTAACAGTTGATTGATGTCGGTGACTTTGTTGGTGGGTTGTCCGTTGATGGCGATAATGAATTCGCCGGCTTTGATATTGACTCCAACTTCAGTGAGCGGCGAGCGCAAAGCATCGCTCCAGTTTGCTCCCTGCAATATGCTTGTGATTTTAAAGTAGCCGCTTGCATCGCGCACATAACTCGCACCGAGCAATCCCATTTTTATGCGCTCGGGTTTCGGCATGTCGCCGCCGCCCACATAGGAGTGCCCGGTGGTGAGTTCGCCAATCATTTCGCCAATAATGTAAGTGAGGTCGGCGCGGTGCTTCACATACGGCACCAGCACTGCATACTTTGTTTTGATGGCATCCCAGTCAACACCGTGCATGTTGGGTGCATAGAAAAAATATTTCATCTGCCTCCAACTCTCGTTGAAAATCTGTGTCCACTCTTCGGTGTGATTCACATACACTTTCAGTCCACTGATGTCAACTTTCTCATCCACATCTGCTTTGCCCGATGGAACATCAATGACATAGTAATTGCTGCCCTTGGTGACAACCATTTTTTCTCCGTTGGTGGTTATACGGTAAGTATCGTAGCTACCGATGGCGGTTTCTTTTTTCTTCTTCAAATCATAAACATAGAGTTGTGCATCCTTGCCCGCGGAGTTTTTCTGATAGTAAACTTTGTTGTTCAGCATTTCGATGTTCCAGTAATTGCCTGCATCGCCGGGGAGTGCGATTAATCTATCCTGAATTCCGGCGGCATCTATTTTTACTGTAACAGTTTCGTCTTTTTTATCTGAAGTTTTTTCGGAAGGAGATTTTGTGTCGGAAGTTTTTGTTGAAGAAGTTTTTGCGTCTGTAACAGTTTCGTCTTTCTTGATTTCCACTTCGTCATTCACGGGAGCGAAGGGAGATTTTGTATCAGATGAAAGAGGAAGCAGATAAATCTTCGACATGTCGTTGTAAGCAATTTCGAAATCGGTTCCGCTGAATGATGGATTGAAATCGCGGCTGGAAGTGAGCAATAAAAATTTTCCATCGCGACTGAATACAGGTGAGCCGACATCATACCATCCATCCGTTGCTTCGATTTTAAGCGCAGCTCCCTGTGGGTTTTTTGCTTCGGTGCCGAACAAAATGATTTTGCTTTTGCTGGTTGCTTCGGGTCGTGTGTAAGCAATCCACTTGCTGTCGGGGCTCCAACTGAAATCGCGCATCTCCCAAACCTGTGATTGTTCCACGAGTGTTACATCCTTGGTATCCACATTCACATATTGAAGGCGAAGTTTTTTATCGCCCCACAAAATCTTTTTACTGTCGGGACTCCATGCAAGTTCGAACTTGTAGGTGTCAGCATTTTTTGTGATTTGAATTGGGGCATCATCACCGGCTTGTGAGCGCATATAAATTTCATCTTCGCCGGAAGCATCACTGATGTAGGCAATCCATTTTCCATCAGGGCTCCACACGGCATTGCGCTCGTGTGAGGAAGAACTCTTATCGAGGTTGCGCGTGATTCCTTCTTCAGTGGGAACGGTGAACACA
>JAHEZG010000439.1 GCA_023251195.1 Chitinophagaceae bacterium
TTGTTTTTTATTAATGCTTCAGGTATCCAATCAGGTTCGAAACAAAGAGCCAGATAAAAATACCGGAGAAGGTAATGAACAATGTATTCATGAGCACCTCTCCCACTTTAAAAATAATCTTGTTCGGTATTTCGTACATGGGATAGTATGAGAATTGTGTAATCACTTTACCGGTCCAGTAAGCGGCTATTAATCCGGTAAGCGCCACCGCAAGCCCTGTTTGGTTTTTCAGTTCTTCAGTAAACACAATTGAAATTAATCCGAACGAAAAATTTAAACCCTGTATGTAGCGCCCATAGGTTTTGGCAATTTCCTGGTTGAGGGGCTTCAGCTTTTTTATATCGTTGTACCAATCGAACACCACATGCCTGATATATGGATAAATAACAGCGGTGAACATTTGCCCGATTGCACCGATTACGATAAGCCAGTTTGGTACCTGTGTTTTCATTGAGCTGTTTTTTTAGTATACAAACATAAAAACAGACAGTAGCTTTTACTTTTTATTCGCTTTCTGTATTTGAGTGCAACAGCTGTAGTGAATAATTAAAAGAACAGAATCGATGAACTAACAAAACAGTTCACGCCGGTATCACTTACAGGCACTCACATTGCAAAGCCTGCAGTAGTTTAAACCAACTCTTGACTTGATACATTTTTCATTTTTATCAATGGTCCATTTATCATGAATGGCAAAAGAAGTAGTGTAATTTTTTAATAAAATGGTGTTGTTAGTTAACTCCCAGTTTCCACTCAGGTTAATTTTTTTCTTTGGATTTGATTGATCGGAATAACGAAAGGTATGATCGTCATTCAATGTCAATGCAATTTCCGAACTGTTTGCATCAGATGGTTCGCAAGGGCAAACTCCGTAAGTACCGGTTTGCAGGGTTAGTTTTTCTTTTAATGAAAATGCTGCAAGTGAAATCAGGATCAGAGCAGTGCTCAGTGGTAGAATTATTTTTTTCATGGTGGTGATTGTTGGTTACAACAAGACGAACGAAGGGTAAAGAAAGTTACAAAACCGCTTATTCTTTTTGCCAGCTTAATCAGCAATACACTTTTAACTCAACAATAATTTTTTTGTCTGCTATGCTTCATTCGGAGTTTTATACCTGTGCGCACTCACTTCTTCGCGCACAGCTTCCCGCATGGATGCCATTTCTTCGTCCTCTTCACGCATGATCTCGTAAATATATTTCGGGGTGGTGGTTTTTTGTTTGTGACCGGCAGCGCGGGTTCCATGCTTTACTGATTGATGAACATTCGGGTTCAGTGGAATTTCCGGATGTTGTTGGTTGTGTTTCATTTTTTGTGTGTTTATTTTCCGCTTCCTGCGAATGAGGTGTAATGAAATTATTACCCCATAAAAATGATTTTATACCGAACAATATCTGTTATACATTTTTAAAAATAATTTACATAATTCTCAGTTTCAGAAATCAGGATGCTTTGGTTGAATTGAATAATTAAAAGTTAAAATAAGCTGTTTAGAAGATCCACTTTTTAAAAAAGTGGAACTTCTTTTTACTCTACAAAATTGTTTCGCTTTTTATATGCTTGCTTTATTTGTAAACAATAAATGCAACGCCATTTTATTCAATCACCATTCTCTTCACTGCAATTGTTTTTTCTCCTTGCAAACGAATGAAGTAAATACCTGATGGTACTCCGGTTAAATCTATAGAAAGAAATTTCTCATTGTCGATGTGTTGTTCGAAAACGATTTGCCCCAAAGTGTTTTCAATTTTCAGATTCCGAAAAGCATTTATTGAATTCAATTCAACCGAGAATAACCCTGTTGAAGGATTTGGTGATAAAGAAATTAATGTGGAGTTCATCCAATCAATTGTGCCAAGTGGAAAAACGGACAGTACCCCTGCATTTGAAGTATCACTGCAACTATCTGTATATGCATAACACCTGTAAGTATTTCCGTTCTGACTGATTGTAACATTAGTGATGGTTAAAGAATCATTAGTGACTCCGGAATATTGCCCGCCATTCATCAGGTTAATAAATCCGCTACCGGAATTCTCTTGCCACTGCAATGATGCATTTACATTGGAAACTGAAGTAATAAATTGTGCGGTATCACCCGGTATAAGTGTAAGGTTGCTTGTGGTCATTGCAATTTGTGCCATTGAATTACAATCAACAACATTGAATTGAAAATCTCTGAAGTGCGTGCCTAAGAAAACACCATTGCGGTATTCACGCACACTTATGCCTACAACATATTGACCCAATCCTGTTGGTGTAATAGTCATTTCACCTGTTGATGGGTCAATGGCCAATGCCGGATTACCATCCATGGGATTGGTGGCCGTATAAGGACTTAAATAATCAACACCAAGGTAAGGAGGAGGGTCAGCTGTTACAGGTTGGTTATTCACTTCAGCTCCCTTGTAAGGACTTGATAAGGAATAAAC
>JAHEZG010000139.1 GCA_023251195.1 Chitinophagaceae bacterium
ATACTTCCGATTTTATTTATGTCGGTTTTAAAATTTATAATCGTTGGGGTCAACTCATTTATGAATCTTCTGATGGCAATGGGTACTGGAACGGAAAATTTAACAACACTGATTGCGAAGTGGGTGTTTATGTTTTTGTTGTTTCCGGTAAAAATTTCCTGAACCACTCGGTTTTCAAAAAAGGAAATATCACTCTGCTCAGATAAATTTCCATTTCAACTACTTGCTTTTCCGGTTTTCAATTTTCATTGCTGAACAAGTAAGCATTTATACATATGAAATTCAAATCAGGATACACTGCTGCTTACATTTGAAGCATCAATGAAAAGAAATTTTAACCCAACCAATTTACTATTTTTTTTCGTGTAGAATAATAAGCTTACTGAATAAAAACAAAACCTGACAATATGAAAAACACAAACTACAAAATCAATGAAAAAAATTACCGGCTGATTCTTTTTACAGCTGTTGTTTTATTTCTTTCAATTGGTACTAACTTAAAAGCACAAACCACCAATATTGCTTTTAGTTTATTACAACAACCTTGTAATAATGATGGAATGCTTGAAGTACAAACAAGCACTCTAACTCCACCAATTACTTTAACTTACTGGATTGGTGGAACTCAAACCACTGTAGTGATTAATACCACAGCCGATACTTTATTTAATTATGCAGGTGGTTATATTTATGTTTCGGCCACCGATGGTTTTGGGGTAAGTGGTTATGGATACTACCAGGGTGCTCCTCCATTTAATTATTATGTTACTACCACGAGTGCAGTATGCCCTGCTCTTGGTACCGCAACCGCAAATGTTACAGGCGGCACTGCACCCTATACTTATGAATGGACAGAACTAAATTCAGGAACATTACTGTCAACTTCAAATCCTGCAAACCTTCCGGCAGGAAATTACCATGTATTAATAACCGATGCTGCCGGTTGTGTGTTTGGTTCTTATGCCAATTCTGATTCAATTTATATTTGGAACAGTTCATCCATAACTTATTCGGTTGCCACTACAGCTGCTAATTGCACAAATGGAACTGCCACTGTTACTGCATTAACCGGAGGAGTTTCTCCATATTCCTACCAATGGAGTAACGGTGCAAACTCACCTTCCATTTCGGGTTTGCAAATGGGAAATTACATGGTAACAGTTACCGACGCTCAGGGATGCTACACTGAAAATTATGCTTACATATCACAAGCCATAACCATCACAGCCAACTCAACTCCTACAGCAGCTACTTGTTTGCAAAACGATGGTAGTTCAATTGCATTTGGTTCCGGTGGTATGCCGCCATATTCTTATTTGTGGAGCAACGGTCAGGCCACACAAACTGCTACCGGATTAGTTGCAGGTTCTTACATGGTTACCATTACTGATGCAAATAATTGTATTGGCCAAGGGTTTTCCTATATCAATGCATCCACTCCTATAACAGTTACCTATTCAAGCACACCAAGTTCTTGCACCGCCCCAACCGGTACTGCAACTGTAGTTATTAGCGGTGGAACAACACCCTATACAATTACATGGAATACCTATCCGGGTCAGTCGGGAGTTACCGCTAATAATCTTGCTGCCGGCACTTATAGTTTCAATGTTACAGATGCTGTTGGTTGTGTGCGCACAGGTAGTGTGGTGGTTAATCCTATCAGTATTATCAGTGCTAATGTATCAACCGGAAATGCTACTTGTCCGTTATCAAACGGCAGTGCAAGTATTATGATTACTTCGGGAACAGCACCTTACACTTTTGCGTGGAATACTGGTGCAACCACTAATTCTATCAGCAGTTTAGCTGCAGGCGGATATTATTGTGTGATAACTGATAATATGAATTGTTCAATTACAAAATATGCATCGGTTCAGGTTTCAAGTCCGGTGAATGTGGGTGTGGCTACTACTCCTGCAAGTTGCATTTTCAGTGCCGACGGAAACATTGTTGCAATAGTTAACGGCGGTACTGCTCCTTATTCCTATTCATGGAGCAATGGCGAAACAACAAACTTAGCAAGCGGACTTACTGCCGGAAACTACAGTGTGTATGTAACTGATGCCAATGGTTGCCATGATTACACCTGGACAAATCTTGGTTACAATGCAGCAAACAACAGTTGCTACTGCACCATCAGCGGAACAGTGTACAACGACCTGAATGGTAACTGCACTCAGGATGCCGGTGAAGCTGGCATTCAGAATATCATGATTCATGCAAGTGGTTTAGGATATACATTCACTAATGCCAGTGGTGTTTATTCTTTTATTGCTCCAACAGGTACTTATACTTTATCTGAATCGGTTCAGTATTATTATCCATTAGCTGCTTGTCAGAACAATGCGGTTCCGGTTACTGTTACTGCATCATCCGGTTGTGTTTCAACTGTTGATTTTGCCAATGTGATTAATCCTATTCATGATGTACAGATTTCTACCACTTACTACACACCTCCTATTCCCGGAAATACTTTTAACCAAACAGTAGTGGTATCAAACAACGGAACATTAACTGAAGCAGGCATTGATATGGGCTACACCCACGATGGACAACTTACTTTCAGCAGTGTTTCTCCTGCATTGTTTACTCAATTGAATGCGGGTAGTTATCCGAACTGGTACAGCATTGCATCAGGTTTCCCTACGCTTACTCCTGCTGCCGATCAGAATTTTAATGTGCAGTACAATGTTCCAACTAATATTCCATTGGGCACCTCGGTATTGTTTAAAGATACTGTTGCTTACACATCACCAATTTCAAACTGGCTGAATGATTACACGCCGTGGAACAATGTAAATTATTTTACCAATACTGTTGTAGGTTCATGGGATCCGAATTTTAAAGAGGTGAATCCGATTGGAACAGGAGCACCGGGTTACATTACAACTAACGATTCGGTTTTGAATTACACCATACACTTCCAGAACACCGGAACTTATGCTGCTCAAAAAGTAGTGTTGATGGATACACTTGATAGTGATTTGGATATTACATCACTGATGCCTTACTGGTCGAATCATAGTTATGTGACTGAAGTTACTGAAAGCGGAATTGTGAAATTCACTTTCAACAACATTAACCTTGCTCCTGAATCAACAAGTGAAATCGGAAGCATTGGTATCATTATGTATTCCATTCATCAGAAAGCAAATCTTGCTAACGGAACACAGATTAAAAATTCCGCTTCTATTTATTTTGACTACAACGCCCCTGTTAAAACCAATACCACACTCAATACTATTGACAATGGTTCAGGTGCCCCGGAAATTAAACCTACAGATGTTTTTGATTTAACTGTTTATCCGAATCCTGCATCACAAACTGTTTCGTTACTGATTAACAGCAGCGAAGCAAGCGCCAATGCAAAAGTTAAATTCTATAACATTTTAGGAAGTGAAGTGCTTGCACAAACTGTGAAATTAACTGCAGGAAAAAATGTGTTGAATGCCGATGTGAGTTCACTTGCCGCCGGAATGTACTTTGTTGAAATTACAGAAGGCACTAATAGTGTGATGAAGAAGCTTAGTGTAGTTAAATAATTTATTTTAATAAAACACCCAATGAGAGGCTGCCGGTTGGCGGCCTCTTTTTGTTTGTGGTTACCTAATCACTTGCTCGGCACGGTATGCCACTGTGCTGTTGTAACCGTTGCGGATTATATCCGCAAGACCTTAACGCTTTCATTTCGCTCCAACGATTTAGTGTTCCGGTTTTCATTCATCGCAAATTTATTATCGAACTTTTTTATCCGTAATAATTTGTTGCATGTATTTCTCTTGCGTAAAATTAAAAACCTTTTCTTCTGTCAGTATTGATTTTTCAAATCAGCTAATTGGTTATAAACCGAATCGCTTTAGAGCAGCACGGTGGCATACCGTGCCGAGCTGGTTTAACAAATATAACCACCCCACGCCCATGCGTGTTGTTTTCAACTGCATGATTTTTATGCAATCACTTTTAACTATTCACTATTCACTTATTCCTTCACCATCTTAGCAACCACCACAGTGGTTTCGCCGCTTATAACATTGAAGGTGGCATTGTAAGGAACATAGCCGGGAATGGTGGCGAAAAAGTGGTGCTCGCCCTCGGTGAGGTTTTGCACCCATATGCGGCCGGCTACACTTGAGTGGCGCGTGTTTGCATTGCTATCCACTATAACTTTTACATGTTCAATGGGAGCATTGGTTACCGAATCCTGAACGGTGAGTTGAAACGCGCGCTTGCGGGTGGGGCTGTTGACAATAACACGCGCACCCTGGTACGAGTTATAAAAATCAGGGTCGCTGGTGCTGTAAAGTTCCATGCCCATATCGAGCTGTTCGGTGAGCAATAAATTGTTTGCATCAAACAAGGGCGGCAACTGCCTGGTGGCGGCGCTGGTTTCGGTTCGGGCGGTGCGGGGTGCACTCACCAGTGCACTGTAAGCATCAATAAGGTCGCGGTAATTGGAAATCATAAGCGCGGTAATGCCATAGGCAATTAATGCCGCAGCATTTTCGTTGGCAGCGGTATATACCTGCTCGGCCATGCCGGTTACTTCATTATCGCGGGCGCGCGCCAGTTCCGATTTATTAAAATTTACTTTTTGCCGCAGCCCGTTGTTTCCGGTTTGTGCTGCAAAAAAGCTAACCACGCTTCCTATTTTAATTGATTCGGCTTCTAATTTATCGCGCTTTTCTTTTTTGTCTTGCGTAATTCCCTTGTTATCGGTTTCCTGCTGCTCACGCAATGTTTCAATTTTTGCGTTGTTGGCTTTAAATTCGGTAACGGCGGTTTTGAACGGCACATTGGCTGCATAAACCGTAGTGTTATCGTCCAGCACCTGCTCTACGGTGCCATACATGTTGTTGGTGTCTTCTTGTTCTTTAAGCATTTTGTTTGGGGGGTTTAAGTGAGTGATTTTTTTTCCGCAATAAAAATGCAGAGGCGCCATGCTGCCGTGCAAAGTATTTCTACTGATTTTTTTAAGTATTTCTACTGAATTTTTTAAGTATTTCTACTTATTTTTTTCGGTATAAATACCGAAGCACTTAATTGCTCCATTATTTGAAAGGATTTATAAATCCATTTTTATATAGTATCTGTTTTGGTTTAAAATGCTTAATTGATTACAGCTTTCGATGTGCTGATAATGCTGATGATATACACTTAAGCATTTTACCTTATTTCAGTTTTACAAAACCATGCTTCAATTTTTTTTGGCTGTTTCAGTACTTACCTGTCGGCAGCAGTTATATTTTTTTTTGATTTTTTAATTGAATGATGCATTGCCATGGTTGAATGAAAGCCAAATTGGTTTAAACCATCTAATGTATGAATTGAATGTGCTTCTGCTTTGTTTGAATGAACCTGAACTGACATTGAATCAGTATCAATATATATTGAATGAACCCGACCTGTCATTGAATCAGTACCAGGCAGGTTTGAATGAACTACTTGTTCAATTGCAAGAGTGCCTGTGTTTGCTGAAACTATTCAAAGTTGTGAGGCTTTTGTTCAATGTTGTTTATATCCAATTCATTTGAATCATAATTTTTTAAAATAAAATTCTGCTATGGTTGAATTGAAACTGCGCAGACTAAAATAAATATTCTCATTTTATAAATTGAATCTGACAGCTATTCAATGAAACAGACCTTGTACTAAATAAAATCAGGTTATCGGACCTGTTATTTTGTTCTACCGAAAACAATATCACTGACCTTAACAAGCGCTGCCTGCACGGCTACAAATGCAAGACCGGTTTTGCCTTTTGCGTTAAACAAATGTTCTAACTTCACTATTATACCGTCAACGGTTCTGGTGCCTTTATTTATTTCAATGCCAATTTTTTCATTGGTTTTTGATAGTGCGCATTTAATTAAAATATTTTTTTCGTCATCATTCAGCCCTTTTACTTTTTCCCAAAACAAGTTTTCCACTCTTGCTTCTTCCGAAAAAAGTTTGGCAGTTAGGTTTGCATCAATGAATTTTTCGCCTGCCCATACTTTTGCTATGGCTTCATTCAAAATACCAACCGGAGTTTCTTTTAATAAGTAACTGACACATCCGGCACTCATCATGGCATTGGCAATGTGTGGTTCAGTAAACATGCTCAACCCGATAATTTTTGTATCCGGAAACAAGGTTAATATATTTCGTGCTGCATCGTCCCCCTTTATACCCGGCATGCTGTAATCCATAAATACTATATCGTACTGATATTCCATCATTTTTGTCTTTGCTGCATTTCCGTTGTAGGCTACTGCTACTTTTTCATACAGGTTACTGCTGACAAAATTGTTTGCTATTGCATCGGCCACCATCTTGTGATCATCAACCACGAGCAGCGATAATTTTTTTTCAGTAGATGCCATAAAATATTTTTTAAGTTGGACACAATATAAATATAATTTTAAAAACACGATGTCATTAAAAAGTAAAAATCATGTGATTTGAAATAATTCTGACAATAACATTTTTATTTAATCGTTCGCACCGCCTTTCCATTCACTTGTTTACATTTCGGTTTTATAAATTCATTTTGCAATGCCGGTTACCACTGAAACAAAAGAAAAAATAATTGCCTCGCTGAAAAAAATAATGAAGCAATATGCGCCGCCGCTGGTGCAGAAAAAAACAGAAGGCGCAGTGGGATATGAGTTGATGGGAAATGTGGAAGCTGCGTATGGTTACAAAAAAGAAATGGTGCCGGGAATGTATTTTGCATCCACAGCGATGCGAAAAGATTCAGTGGCATTTTATTTTTTTCCGACATACATGAATGAAAAAGAATTTTTAGCCGTTGCGCCAAGCACTTATAAATGTTTAAAAGGAAAAACATGTTTCCATTTTAAGAAACAAGAAGATGTGAATGAAAAAGAACTAAATGCGATGATGAAAAAAGGAATTACTTACTATAAAAAACAAGGATGGATAAAATGAAATTTATAAAACCCGTTACTCCCCTCCTATTACTTTTTTTATTCAATGCAAATTTTTCATCGGCACAATCCGTAACCTTCAGCGGTTATGTGAGCGATGCAAAAACAAATGAGCGGCTCATTGGCGCCAATGTTTTTGACCCGGTTCGCAAAGTTGGAACTGCAACAAATGCGTATGGATTTTTCAGCATCACTTTAACAGGTAGCGATTCAGCAACATTAATTGCCAGCTATGTTGGTTACACAACTGAAGTGCTAAGATTCGCGATGAGCGGCGATAAAGAAATTAACCTTGTGCTTTCGCCCTCTGTTACACTTGGTGAAATAGTAGTAACCGGTGCGCGTGGCGAACAGGTGCAGGAGCGCTCGCAAATGAGTGAAATAACTTTAACACCCGACCAGCTGAAAAATATTCCTGCATTGTTTGGCGAAGCAGATTTGTTAAAAGCCATTCAACTGTTGCCCGGCATTCAATCAGGTGGCGAAGGCAGCAGCGGTTTGTATGTGCGCGGTGGCGGCCCCGATCAGAATTTGATTTTGCTGGATGGCGCACCGGTTTACAATGTGTCGCACCTGTTTGGTTTCTTCTCGGTGTTTAATCCTGATGCCATAAAAAATGTAAGCATTTTCACAGGAGGATTTCCTGCACGGTATGGCGGTCGCTTGTCGTCTGTTATTGACATTGCCATGAAGGATGGTAACCAGCAGGATTTTACTGTTGATGCAAGCGTGGGTGTTATATCAAGCAAGCTGACGCTGGAAGGTCCCATCAAAAAAAATAAATCATCGTTTATTATTTCAGCCCGAAGAACTTACCTCGATATTCTTGCAAAGCCATTGATCTCCGCCATTGCACAAGGGCAGGGAACAGGAGGATATTTTTTTTATGACCTGAACGGAAAAGTTAATTACACCCTCAATTCAAAAAACAGAATTTACCTGAGCGGATACTTTGGCAACGATAAGTTTTATGCGAAGAGTGATAATCATTACGACACCGGAATGGAACAAGTTGAAACCACCGACAAGTACAAATTAGGTTGGGGAAACATCACAAGCACCCTGCGGTGGAATCATCAATACAACAAAAAAACATTTAACAACCTGAGTTTGATTTATACCAAATTCAAATTCGACATTGGTGCCGACCTGTATCAAAAAACTACCGACGATAATGGAACCACCATTCAGAACGATGCACTTACTTATCTATCAGGTGTGCAGGATTACACAATTAAAAACGACATTGACTGGATTCCATCACCGCATCATTACATAAAAATCGGCGCTGCCTATACTTATCATCAATTCAGTACCGGTGCTTATCAATTCTTATCGAAACAAGATAACAACAGTTTGCTTGATACTACAGTGGGTGCTAAACCCATTTACTCCAATGAAGGATATGTTTATATTGAAGATGACTGGCAACTATCGCAAAAGCTGAAAGCCAATATTGGTTTGCACTACTCGGCTGATTTAGTAAAAGGCAAGTGGTACACTAAACCGGAGCCGCGTGTTTCGCTCCGCTATTTGTTAAACGAAAACAGTTCGGTGAAAGCATCGTTCTGCACCATGCAGCAATACATTCACTTACTATCAAACAGCAACATTGGTTTGCCAACTGATTTGTGGGTGCCTGCCACTGATAAAGTGCCTGCGCAAAACTCGTGGCAACCGGCAATTGGTTACAGTCAGTCGTTTAAAATAAAACACAACGATGCCGAAATTACATTGGAAGGTTATTACAAAGACATGCAGGGTGTAATAGATTATCTGGGAGGTGCCAACTTTTTAAGCACCGCCGAAACATGGGAAAACAAAGTGGCCATTGGTCATGCATGGAGTTATGGAAGCGAATTATTTATTCAGAAAAAAACCGGCAAACTAACAGGATGGATAGGTTACACACTGAGCTGGAGCTGGCGGCAATTTGATGACATTAACTTCGGAAAAAAATTCCCCTACAAGTACGATAGAAGAAATGATGTGGAAATTGTAGGCACCTACAAACTCACTGATAATTGCGATTTCGGTTTCACCTGGGTGTATGGAACCGGCAATGCCATTACACTGCCCGTTGCAAAATATTTTGATGGCGGAAACAATTCGCTCATCAATATTTTAAACGGTGGCAACTATGGTTATTATGCTCCGGCTGTAGAATTTTATGGTGATAAAAACAGCACGCGCATGAAAGCCTATCATCGGTTGGATATTGGGTTCAACTGGCACAAGAAAAAGAAATGGGGCGAGCGTATTTTCAGTTTCGGAATTTACAATGTGTACAGCCGCAAGAATCCGTACTTCTATTTTCTTGATGCCGATTTTCAGGGTAATCCGCAATACAAAATGATCAGCCTGTTCCCGTTCATTCCATCCATTTCTTACTCACTTCATTTTAATTGATATGAAAACGAAAATGAATTCTAAAAAATTT